>JBLNFG010001237.1:0-6537 GCA_050263495.1 Myxococcales bacterium
GACCCCGTATTGGTGCGTCGGCGCGTTGGCATGGTGTTCCAGAAGCCCAACCCGTTCCCCACCTTGAGCATTCGAGATAACGTGCTCGCCGGGCTCCGACTCAACCGAATTCGAAAAGGCGACGCGAACGAGATTGTGGAGCGCAGATTGCGCCAGGTGGCGCTCTGGGACGAGGTTAAAGACTACCTGCATCGGTCGGGAATGAGCCTGTCTGGGGGGCAGCAGCAACGGCTCTGCATTGCTCGTTCCTTGGCGTTGGAGCCCGAAGTCCTGCTTATGGACGAACCTTGTTCGGCCCTCGATCCGATCGCTACGGCCCACGTGGAGGAGCTCATTCACGAGCTTCGCAGCCAGTACACCATCGCCATAGTCACTCACAATATGCAACAAGCCGCGAGAGTCTCGGATTATACGGCTTTCCTCTACATGGGAAGTCTGGTGGAATACGGACCCACCGACACCTTGTTTACTCGCCCGAAAGAGAAGCGTACCGAGGATTACATCACGGGGCGCTTTGGATGAATTTCAGGGAAGAATTCAGCATGCCCCGTCACACTGATCGCGAATACGAAAGCGAACTCGAGCGGCTGCGCGAGCGAATCCTCTACATGGGGGCGCGGGTCGAGAAGCTCGTGAGCACTGCGTTTGCGGCCCTCGAGCAACGTGACCCAACACCTGCCGCGGCCGCGATTGGAATGGATCCAGAGATCGACCACTTGGAGATCGAAGTCGACGAGCTGTGCTTGCGCGTCTTGGCGCGGCGCCAGCCCGTCGCGTCTGACCTGCGGTTCATTACGACGACGCTCAAGTTGGTCACGGATCTGGAACGTGTAGCGGATTTGGGCGTCAACATTGCTGAGCGCGTGGTGGAGCTAGCAGGGCTGGCCGAGGTGAAGACGGTCCATGAAAGACTGCAAGAAATGGCCAGCATTAGCCTAGGAATGCTGCGTGACGCGCTGGACGCTTTCGTCTCTGCCGATGCCCTGAAGGCCGAGCAGATCATGGACCGCGACGCTGCCGTAGACTCGCTGTACAGCAGTATTTTCCCGACGCTGGTTGCACAAATCACGGCAGATATCCACCATGTCGAGCAAGCAACGCGGCTGCAATCGATAGGGAAGTACATCGAGCGAATCGCCGACCACGCGACGAACATCGCGGAGATGGTCGTATTCATGGTGCGCGGGCAAGACATTCGGCACCATGGCGATTTCGGGGTCGGTCATGGCTGACGCTTGATCCATTGCATACCGTAGTTACCTCGACGGATGCTTGAGCGGTTGCACCGCGTGACCGCCTCGACTAGATCGCGGCCATGGCCGTTGAACACATGGTTTGGTTTCGTTTTCGAGAGAATGTCGCACAATCGAGACGCGAAGAGCACGCCGCGAAGCTCCGCGCGCTGGCGACGCGGGTGCCGGGCATTCAACGTCTCGAGGTCGGTTGGAATTTCACCGATCGCGCCAGGGGAGCACAGCTCGGGTTGCTGGTGACACTCGACTCCAAGCAGGCCCTCGACGCCTATCAAGTACACCCGGAGCACGTCGAGGTTGGTCGTGGGCTACGCGCAGACTCGGACGAGATTCTCGCGTTCGATTTCGAGGTTTAGAGTCGCGCCAACGGTGCCGTTGAGCTCTCTGGTGAAACGAGTTCTACGCGTACGTTGGCCCAGCTTGGCATGTTCGCTCCGTTGCAGCGCGCCGGCTCGAAATGGACCTGATATAGGGCCTCGAGGGTCGCGTCCTCAGTGTCGCGTGTTTCCGGCCCCGAATGTTCGAACTTCGCGCCTACGGCTCGTCCCGCGTCGTCAACGAGTACGTCCACTCGACGTGCGTGCTGAGCCACACCCGCTGCGTCCGCTGTGACGCGAATCACCTCTCCTGGCGGTAGTTGCGCCGTTGATTCCCAACACCCTGAGTTCGCTCGAGACGACGGCGCCACGACGGACTGGTTTACACCAACTCGAAGCCATTTCCCGTGGGAGCGTCCAAGAGCAAAGGTTGAAGCGGCGACGACTGCGGCTACTACATAGAACAGAAAGCGTTGCCAGAGAAACTGTCCCTTGACGTGACGTTGCACGCCACCGTTGGTGCGCTTGGGTCGCCTGCCTCTCTCCTTGTTTGAGGCTGCGGCCTCCTGCCAGCGCGACTTCCATTCTCGCACTATCTGCAGCGTGGAGGACGGCACCCTTCGGGGCGATGACAGGCGAGGTGTACGGCCTCGCAAGACCCGCAGCGAGGGACTATTAAGGGCTGCATGAATCGCCTCCTCGCACGCCAATCCCCCGAACACGGCGTCTACGACCTGGCCCCTCACGATATCGATGCGGCCCGCTGCCAAGTCGCTGCGCAGATCGAGCGCAGCCGTGACGTGGTGCTCCGCTGCACATCGGAGTAGGTCCTCGAGAGCCAACCCATTTTCCGGATAGGATTGCATACATGGAGCCTGCACGAGCTCGGTGACGATTGGGTAGCAACGGGAAGGTTTGGTGGTGACGGGATAATCCGCTTACAGTGCCAACGGCTCTCCGAGCCGCACTTGGAGGTATCGCCTACTGCCACTGCTTCCGTTGCGGGCCCGTCCAGGGCCTATTGCAGAGCGCGCAATCGTCACCGTAGAAGAAGCGTTTCGCGTTCGCGTCGGAACACGCCCACATTCGCAGCCAAGCAACCGTAGGAGCTCGCTCCAGAGCTGCGTTACCGCAATTGCCGAACGTGCCAGCAAGCAGTGCGCCGATGCAGATGGCCGCCCCTTCGTCGACCACATAAAGGTGCCCCGCGCTGGAGTCATCCAGCGTCGCATAGAATGTCTGGACAGTGGATGACTCGTAGTTGGGTGTGACGTACTCGGTCGGCGTAACGAAGTTGTCGCCTGTCGAGGTGAAGAGCAGGAGCGGCGCGTGGAGCTTGCCCCACGGATCCTCGCGCGGCGGCATACCGTGCAGAGAGACGGTGGCTCTCACGCGGAGACGCACGGACGTGTCAATCGCTGCGCCACCACCCCAAGAGTACCCAATGAGGACCTCGTTCGTGACGTCGAGCTTGCCCTGCATCGGACTGGATGTGGTGTTCTGTTGCGCGAGCCAATCAAGCCCGGAAGAAAGACACGGCGCCTCTGCTTGGGTGTCGTTGCAGGCAACGATCACGAAGCCATGACTAGCAATCAGGGTCAGTGTCTTCTGGTACATTTCGGGCGTCGTGGAGATGCCGTTGCCCCACGCAGCGATCGGGTGCAGAAAGCCGCCCTTGCCAAGCGTCGTATCGGGTCGAAATAGCGTGAAGTTGCTGTTGGGGCCGACCCTCGTGAACATCTTCACGTCCGCGAATGGCCCCGGTGCGCCGTAGTCGCTCACTGCGGGCAGGCTCGCACAAGTCGTCGATAGGGGGGCTGCGATGCTCTCCGAGCCACTCCCGCTGCCGCCGTCGATTGCAACACCGGTGGCCCCCATAGCGTCGTTCGGCGCCACGCCGCCGTTCTGAAATCCCGCGCCGCTGCCACGGCTCGCTGGGGTGGAGTCATGCCCGCCGAGTCCGGCCGAGCTTGCCGTGGGTCCGCCGTTCGTCGCGATGCTTCCCGCGCCGCCGTTGCGGCCTGAGGCGGTGCTCCTGGGGCCGACGGCGGCCTGCCCGCCCATTGCGGGCGAGTCGCCACCGGTGGCATACGATTCACTGCCGACGCCGGACGAGCCACCCGTCCCTTGGTGGCTCACAGTGTTCGGGTCACTGCGGTCCTCTTGATTGCCACTGCCGCTGCAAGCGGCGACCGTGACGGTCAGTACCACCACGCTCGCTGGATTTCGAACCATTGGGAACCTCCGCTCTCGAATCACTCGTAGGTGGGTGCAAGCTCGGATTGATGCGACGTATCCCAATGAGTGCTTGCTCACGGGTCGAATTATTGGCTCGTGCAGTCCTCCCGTCGGCACATTCGTGTGGGCCTGGAGTCACAATTATCTCGACAATCCAGAAAAGTGGTCGTCTCGTGGCACTCACAACGAGTTGCTGTTTCCCCCATTCCTCGCTCAGGCCGTGGCGAATCGACCGCACAGATCTCGGTCGCAGAGCATTCCTGGACGGAAGAAGGGTGACTGCTTGGATGGAGGCACATCGCATTGCCAAGGCGATGCGGTCGCAAGCCCCATAAAATAGTCCCCGTTGTTGCACTCACTGTCAACGCGGTCGAGTTGAACCGCTCGATGAAAGTCGACGTGAAGATGTTTGGTATGACGCAGCCGAAGATGTGGAGCGTGTCGTTGCCTGTGTGGCAAAGGGTTGCAGTCGACAGTGCACCGAGACGTAGGTGTATCAGTCGTGTCGACGAAGCCGCGTATCTGATGGGGAGCAAGCACCACCCGGACTATCAGTGCCTCCGCTGCCGCATCGGTATGGACGCACGGTTGATTTGCTCATGACGAACAGATCCCCAGCGAAGGCAGTCCTGGCCGAAGTGGATGCTCCTGAGATGTCCTCCCCAAGACCAAGAACCCGGCGGGTGGACCTCAATCCTCATGACGTGGCGGAGCAAGGCGCTCGGTTCGTGCCCCAGACTCTGCGCTACCTCGGTGTGTCAAGGGACGTGCTTTCGGACGCAGTGCAGGATGTATTTCTGATTGCTCTGCGCCGCCTGGGGGACTTCGAAGGGCGGTCCTCGTTGCGTACATGGCTTTATGGCATCTGTGTGAACGTAGCCCACGAGCACCGGCGACGGGCGAGGAAAGCGACTTACGAGTCGTTGACCGAGGAATCTCCCGACGTCGTTGCGGCTGCATCTCAGGAGAATGAGCTGGAGCGAGCGGAATGGCGACGGTCACTGAATGCACTGCTCGATGAACTCGACGAGAACCAGAGGGCAGTATTCGTGCTCTACGAGATCGAAGAGCTGAACATGCGGGAGGTTGCCGACGCACTCGCCTGTCCCCTGCAAACCGCCTACTTTCGCTACAAGTCCGCCAAGCAACGGGTCCTGAAGGCCTTTCGTCGCTCGGAAGCGAGGTGCAAGGCATGAGCTACTTCATCGATCCACCGCGCCTACGTGAGAGCGAGAGCACGCCGCGCGAATTGCGCCAATGGCTTGCGGACGCGCGCAACTCCCGGCCATCAGCTGCCGAACTCCAGGGGGTAATGCGAGCAGTCGAGGGTTTGGGAGCGGTGGACCGTTCTGGTCTGGTGTTGATTGAGACGGTCCGGTCACCGGCGCTTCATTCCGCTGGGATCCGCACAGCGGCGACAGGCGCGAAGTGGTGGGCGGCCACGGCGATCGGGCTGACTGTAGCAGGGCTTGGCGCCTTTTGGGGCTGGGTCACCTTGCACGAGCCCGGGGCGCCCTCGTCGAGCCGTCATCACACACAGGTTGCTGTCTCCCAAGCGGTTCCGCGCGCGAAGGCATCGACCGCTATCGGAGAAGCCACGGATGCCTTGTCCGTGGAGACTGAGGACCAAGAACGAATCAAGCCGGCTTCGTCCCGAGTCTCACGCGGGCGCCGTGCGGGGCGAGGTGCGGTTGCGGGAAATCGAAGTCCGACTCCGACGGGCACCACAAGTCCCGCGAAAGGTGGGGTTGAGGTCGACGCCTTGCAGAGTGTAGCACCAAAGCCCGTGGTAAGCGCGGAGGAGTGGCGCATTCTGCGTGCTGCGCGTCGAGCCGTGCCGAGCGATCCAGGGCGCGCATTGGTCCTCGTGCGAGAACACGCCGAGAAATTTCCCGAGGGGATGCTGGTACAGGAGCGCGAGGCGATTGCCATTGATGCGCTGGCGCGACTCGGGCGGACGAGTGAGGCAAGGGCGCGCTCAGCGGCCTTTTCAGCCCAATTTCCGGGCTCTCCCTATCGCAATCGCAACGATGCGGCCGTGTCTCGTGCGGTGGACAAGGGAACGAAGCAGTGACTTCGGAGGCGCCGCCAGAGCGTCGATCCCGCGAGGTCACGGGAACAGAACGAGCGTGTGCAACGACAACGACGGCATGCGCCATCCGCAAGACACGCCTTCGATGGCGGCCGATAGCTCGATTGGTCGTAGTTTAGCCGAAGGCGCCCGCAGACAGTCGATTACGTGGGCGGAGCCGGCTGCGATACTGAGGCATCTGTCGAGGTCACGGTCAGTTTGCCTACCGCACCCCTCGGCGATATTCGACGGGAGCGAACGAGCGGTGTGGCGCAGCTGGGCAGTCAGACCGAATCGCTCGTCTGCCGCAAAAGCCAATGAATCGCGATTGACGGCGAGGACGAGTCGATGGGCCTTTTGCCAGACCTTCAGCTCCTTGAACTCTCTGATGGAATCCCCTGCTTCTGCCAGATCTGGCCAAGACTGAACTGCCAAGAGAACTACAGAAGCGGTGTCGTCCACTCAGGCTCGGTCACACATCCGTATCGGAAGTTGAGATTGGAGAGGGCCCCTGAGAACCCTCGGAGAACGAATTGCCCGTTCCGGCACTGCCCGATCCACCGAGAGCACTCCCGGACGCGCTGTTGGCTGCTCCGGCACTACCCGATCCACCGAGAGCACTCCCGGACGCGCTGTTGGCTGCTCCGGCACTGCCCGA
>JBLNFG010001238.1:0-9461 GCA_050263495.1 Myxococcales bacterium
CCGCAGCCTTCACGCCCTCGAGCGAAGTCTTCACGTTTCCGCTCACCTTCTCCAACTTGCCCTTCATTCCCATCGTGACCTTGAGCAAAGCGGGGAGATTCTTCTCAAGAGCACCCTTGAGCTTCGTGGCTGCCTGTGCATCGGCTGCTCCCTCGATCTTGACCGTAACCGAGGCAGGAACGCACTCGAGCTTGGCGCTGACCTTGGCATCGCAGTTCGCTTTGCACTCGCCACTCATCTCGGGCGGCTGAACCTCGCCGCTGCACTTGGGCTCCTTCATCTTCACCGAGCAACCACCCGAGCAGGTGCCGTTGCACTTGCCCTTTGCTTCCACTTTGCAGCTCGCGCTGCAGGTGCCCTTGCAGGTTCCGTTGCAGCTCGCGTTGGCGTTACCGTCGCACTTGCCATCGCAAGTGCCGGCGCAAGGCGTGTTCTTGCTGTCCTTGCTGTCGCTCTTGCCATCGCACTTGCCATCGCACTTGCCGTTGATTTTGCCTTCGCACTTGCCGTTACAGCTACCGCTGCAGGTGCCTTCGCATTTGCCACCCGCCTCAACGCTGCAGGTGCCCTTGCATTCACCCTCGCAACTGCCGCTGATCTCGCCGCCTTCGCACTTGGCTTCGACGCTGCCTGGCTTGACATTGACGTCGCACTTGGCGGCGCAATCCATCATGGCATCCATCGAGGCTGAGCACTTGGGAGGAACAACCTCTACCTTGAGCGAACCTTTGACCTTGGCTTTCATCTCGCCAATAGCCTTCACTGCCGCGTTGCAGGCTGCTTCGGCGCGCTTGCCTGGCCCTTTGTCTTTGGGCTCGATATCCGTGGCGCCGAGATCCTTGGCGAGGTTTCCGCATGCGACGGCAACCTCAGTTTCGACGTCAGCAGCCAGTGCCTGGAAGTTGGCACCAGCGGAAAGCGCTGCCTTGACTTTGCCCTCAAGTTCCCCCTGGAACCCGAAGTTCGCCGCCATGATGGCGTCCGCATTCGTAATGTCTGCCGAGCACGCCGCGCCGCTGCCACCTGGCAGTGCGTCCATACCGGGAACGCCCTTGCCACCGGGCATCTTGCCACCGCAGCCCACGAATGCCGACAGGCCAAGTAGCAACAGTGCCGACGCGACTACACCACTAGCCCTTTGCCATTGCTTTGAATTCATCACCGATTCTCCTCCTCGAACTCCGTGTATTTTCCGTGTTGCCGACGGGCAACGCGGCTCTCTACGACGGGTCTGACCGTCGAATTCCCAACTCTCCGTGCGAGGTGGTTCGCGCGACCAGCACGAATTCCGCATATCTCGCGAAAGACCGGCATTGCGCAAGCACAATCTTCGATTCGCCATCAGCACCGAACAAAATCGTAGCTTCTCTCCAGTGATACTGGAACACCCCGTCCATCGCATTGCGAGGATTGGGTGGAGCGATCCGCTAGATCAAGAAGCTCACGAGCGGGTTGAGCGCCCGCCGGCCCCACGTCGGGAGGCACCAGCGAGAATGCCGCGCGGCGCAGCTTAGTCTGAGTCTTCTTCCTCTGGTTCGCCGTCGAAGCGAAGGGCCATTTGCTTCTCGCTCTGCCGCGGTCGAGGCGGACGATGGCCGGCCCTCACGAGCAGTTCGTGTTCGCGGGCAATATCGGCCTGAATCACCTCTGGATTATCGAGGGCAAACGCCAAAGCATCGAGCACTTTCGCCGCGCCGAGCTGGGGGTATCGCTTCAAGATCGTCTCGACCCGAGTGCCATCGCGAAAGAACGCGAAGATGCGTCGCACGGGTACGCGCGAGCCGGCTACGTAGGGGCTACCGCCGAGGACGGTAGATTCGACTCGGACATGTGGATGGGGGATAAGGACGACAGGAAGAGGCAGGGGGTAACCTCCCTGCCTCCGCATTTAGTCGTTGTCCTCGAAAACTACAATTTTTTGGCAATCTTCTCAGAAGAAGTGCTTCTCGATTCGGGCCGCCACCTGCGGGGCGTCGTAGCCAAATTCCTTCTGAATTCGCTCCCAAGGAGCAGAAATCCCGAAGTCATCGCGCCCAATGACGAGGCCTTCGAATCCGACGACGCCCTTCCAGCACGCCGTCGCGCCAATCTCGAACACCGCACGACGCACGCCCTTCGGTAACACGCGCTCTTGCTCCTCCTCGGGGAGTCGCTCGAACAGGTCCCATGCCGGAGCCGAGACCACGCGCACCCGGTGCCCCTTGGCGGCCAGGAGCTGCTGGGCTGCCAACGCGACGTGAACCTCGCTGCCGGTCGCAATCACGACCAGCTCGGGACGCTCCGAATCAGCCAGCACGTAAGCACCTTTGAGAATCTGCAGCGGATCGAATCCAGCCGGGCGAGCGAGCTTCGGCAGACTCTGACGAGAGCCGACGACAATGGTGGGGCCATCGTGATGGGTTGCCGCGTAGGCCCATGCCGCAGCGGATTCCAGCCCATCCGCGGGGCGGAATAGGGTCAAACCGGGGATCAATCTTAGCGTCGCCAGCTGCTCGACGGGCTGATGGGTGGGGCCGTCTTCACCCAAGTACACGGTGTCATGCGTGAACACGTACACCACCTGCCGCTCCATCAGTGAGGCGAGACGTATCGCGGGACGACAGTAGTCGCTGAAGATGAGGAACGTAGATCCAAACGGTACGAAGAATCCACTCAGGGCCATCCCATTCAGGATTGAGCCCATCCCGTGTTCTCGGATTCCGAAATTGATGTTGCGACCGGAGTAATCACCCTTAGTCACGTCCGTTGAAGCGGCCAACCGCGTCAACGTCGAACAATTTAGGTCTGCGGAACCGCCGACGAGCGCTGGCAATAGCTCCGCAACCTTCTGCTGAACCACGCCGCACAGCTTGCGCGTTGAATCCGATTTGTCTCCAACGACCCCTGCTAGGTGTGGCAGCAGGTCGGCGGCGGTAATCGTTCGCTGGACGTGATCGTTCCAGAGCTTGCGCTTTGCGTCCGAGAGCTTCGTCAGCTGCTGCTCCCATGCCGCTCGGAGCTTTTTGTTTTGTGCGGCGCGGGCACGGAATGGTTCGTACGCGGCCGCCGGCACCTGGAACGGCTCCAAGGACCAATCTGCCGCCTTCTTCGTGAGTTCTGTTTCGGCCTTTCCAAGCGGTGAACCGTGGCAAGACGACTTGTCTTGTCGGTTGGGCGAGCCGAACCCAATATGCGTTCTGGCGGCTATCATGCAGGGCTTACCCTTTTGCGCCAAGCACTCGTCCAGGGCACGGCGGATCGATGCTGCGTCGTGGCCGTCCGCGGAAGTAACGTGCCAACCCGCGGCTTCGAAACTCAGCCGCATGTTCTCCGTAAATGTGATCTCGGTGGTCCCGTCGATCGTCGTGTGATTGTCGTCCCAGAACAGAACCAAGTTGTCGAGCCCGAGGTGGCCGGCCACGCTAATGGCCTCGCGTGCAACGCCTTCCATCAGATCGCCATCACTGGCAATCGCGTACACGCGATAGTCAATGAGCGGATTGGATGGCTCGTTCACGCGCGCAGCCATCATCTTTCCAGCCAATGCCAAGCCCACCGCGTTGCCCACGCCCTGCCCTAGCGGGCCCGTCGTGGTCTCGACCCCGGGCGTCATGCCTACCTCAGGATGGCCGGGAGTCCTCGAGCCCCACTGACGGAACTGCTTGAGGTCGTCGATGCTGACCGCGTACCCCGCCATGTGCAGCAAGGAGTAGAGCAAGGCTGATGCGTGCCCGCACGAAAGAACGAACCGGTCGCGATTGGGCCAGCTCGGATCTTCGGGATCGTAGCGGAGATAGTTTGCGAATAGCTCAACACCAATTTGCGCCAAGCCCATCGGCGCGCCAGGGTGGCCGCTGTTCGCCGCCTCCACAGCGTCAATCGAGAGAAAGCGAACTGCACGAACGGCGAGATCGATCGGTTCCGTCATGGGGCCCCTAACTACCGCGATGCTCCGCCGCCGCGCAACGGCATATCGCTATTCGTGCGAGTGACACGATCCATCAGTGGTTCTGAAACCGGTTCTCATCGTTAATCCAAGGAATACATCCGGGCTTGGTCGCGTGACCAGGCGCAGAAACTGCGTAACAGCGCCTCACAATTGCCGTTCGCATCTGTTTGCGAACCAAAGGAAATGCGAATTCCCGGAACCGTGTGACCACGAGTGTGACGAGGCGCGGTCATCCCACGAGCTTCGGGCGCCAGCGGACGGGCGCGGCTGACGCGACGATCTGGGCGCGGCATGAAGCCGATCCGCCCGCACGCTCGGCAAGGGACTCAAGGGGCGCAACAAGGAGACGCCGGCACCTGCAAAACGCGGCGCGCGAGGTTGAATGAGCCGGTCGATGCGAAGGACACGACTGGAAAACGTGCGGAGATACTCTAAACAAAGCGGGGCGAGGTTGAACGAGTCGGTCGATGCGAAGGGCACCTCACTCGGCGCCGTTACGCACCTTGGCATCATGATCTTCGAAGTTGCTGCTGAACCGGTGGCGGCCTTCTTTGCCTGCAACGAAGAAGAGATAGTCCGTTGTGGCTGGTTTAAGAACGGCCAGAATCGCCGACTCACCGGGATTTGCGATGGCGCCCGGTGGCAGACCGGGGTGGCGATAGGTGTTGTAGGGGTTCGAAGGGTCCCTCAGCATCGCCGGCAGAACCTTTTGTTCGTACTCGCGGCAGCTTGGGATCGTGTCTCCCAAAACTACACATCCATAGGCAGCCGTTGGGTCTGACTGAAGCATGTGTTTGGGCCGAAACTCTTCGCTATCCAGTCGGTTGAAGAACACGCTCGCCACGAGTGGTCGTTCTGCGTCTACGCGCGCCTCTTTCTCCACGATCGAGGCAAGGATCAGAATCTCGGTTTCGCCCCAACCACGTCGAGCAGACAGCGCTTGAAACGGCTCTTCACCGATCCGTTCGGCAATTCGGCGCAGTCGTGTGCGTGTCTCGCTCAAGAAACGCAGAAATAGTTTCTCGGGATTGGAGTCGACGTGTAGGCGATAGGTTGCTGGAAAGATGTAGCCTTCGCCATCGCGTGCGCGAATGCCATGGCGGTCGAGCGTGTCGCGGTTTCGAACGATATCGATGAACGCGCCCGCAGGGCTGATTCCGGCTCGCTCGAGTCTCTGGGCTACCTGGACGTGATTGACGCCTTCGGAAATCAGCACGTCGACTGTCGGCCGTGCCGCACTGCGAGCCAGGCACTGCGCGAGCACGCGAGGGCTCGCGTTAGTCGGCAATAGGTGTTCACCCGGTTCGAGTTCCCCAAAACGACCGAGTGTCTGAAGGTACACCGTCATCAGCCACGGCGTGTCGATCAGGCCTGCGGCTGCCAATTGTTGCGTTACGGTGGACGCCTCGATTGGCGATTCGAGACGAATCAGTCGCGCTTCTGTGGACTTAGCGCCAGAGGAACGTGACCAGAGGGATAGTGCCAAGGTCGCGCCGGCTAACGCACCCGTTGCAATGGCGAGACATGCAACGGCCGCGCGAGAGAGCCAAGACCTTCCAGCTGCGGCCTTGTTGCTCGTCACCGTACGGTTGGTGCGCGGCTTGGTGCGTCGCGAGCGCGTCACGCGGTGTTTCCTGCTTCCCCTGCGTCGAGGAAGGTTTGGAGCAGGAGTGCCGCAGCAACGCTGTCGACTTTGCCTTTGCGCTCCTTGGCATCGAAGCCTAGCGTCATCAGTTGAGAGTGGGCTTGGGCCGTTGAAAGGCGCTCGTCAACCAGCACTACGCGACATCCGATACGTCTTTTGAGTGCAGCCGCTACCTTGCGGGCACGGCGCGCCAAAGGGCCTTCGCGTCCGTCCAAGGTCCTTGGCAGGCCGACGACGAAGACCTGAATCTGCTCTTGCTGAGCGAGAGTGGCAAGCTTCTCCACCAACTGGCCGGAGCTTGCGGCAGGAAGATACGGACGAGGGTGGGCCAATTGGCCTAGTTCGTCGGAAACGGCAAAACCAATGCGAGTTGTTCCAAGATCGATCGCGGCTGCTCGCATGCAATTCCCCTAGCACGCGTGGGCTAGACCGGGGAAGTCCCCGCCAGCGCACAGAGTTTCGGCCGCTAGAGCTCGACGATGAAGCCTTGACCGAATGCCGACCGGCGAGCATAAGCGCGGTCGGTCTAACGCTCATCCACGCCAGAAGAACGAATAATGTCCTTTCGCGCCGTCAAGGGGATGAACGACATTCTCCCCGAGGAAATCCGACGCTGGCAACGAATCGAAGCCACGTTTCGAGACACCGTTGAACTCTATGGGTACGAGGAAGTCCGCACCCCCGTAGTCGAACCGACGGGGTTGTTCGTTCGATCCATCGGTGAAGCGACCGACGTGGTCGACAAGGAAATGTACACCTTCGAGCGCCATCGCGAATCGCTGACACTGCGTCCCGAGGGTACTGCGGGAGCTGCGCGGGCATTCGTGGAGCATTCTCAACACGCTCGCCAGCCCATTACGCGATGGTTCTACATCGGGCCCATGTTTCGGGCCGAGCAACCCCAACGCGGGCGCTACCGTCAATTTCATCAAGCTGGCGGAGAGGTCTACGGCGATGTCGGACCATTCTGCGACGCCGAGATGATCGCGATGCTCGCGGACTTTTACCAACGCCTGGAGATCCCAGGAGTCAGAATCCAGATCAACAGCATTGGCGGAACCGAAAGCCGTCTGCGACATCGTGAGGCTCTGCTCGAATTCTTGCGACCGAAGGCCGAGAGCTTGAGCGAGCACGCGCGCGAGCGACTCGAGCTCAACCCGCTGCGAGTCCTTGATTCCAAGGATCCTCGGGATCGCGCCGCAAGCGAAGGCGCCCCTTCCGTGCTCGATTACCTGGTCGAAGAGGACCAAATCCATTGGTCTGGTCTGCGTCGAGCCCTCGACGCGATGAAGATCGAGTATCACGTCACCCCGGGACTGGTTCGAGGCCTGGACTACTACACGCGGACGCTGTTCGAGATTACGGCTAGCGGTGGTGACCTTGGGACCCAAAACGCGCTGTGTGGTGGCGGACGGTACGACAAGATGATCGAAGGTCTCGGCGGGCCAAGTATGCCCGCGGTTGGCTTTGCCATGGGCCTCGAGCGACTCTTACTCGCATTGCCGGCCCAGGAATACCCGTCACGCCCGCTCTGCTTCTTTGCACCCATGGGCACCACGGAGATCGAGCGATCCCTGGAATTCGCTCAGGCGCTGCGTCAACGGGGAATTCGCGCCGAGGTTGACAGTCGCGGCGGCAGGTTGAAGGCAATGCTACGTCGCGCCGACTCGATCAAGGCACAACTAGTCATAGTACTGGGCGAAACGGAGCTCGAGCGAAGCATGGCCGCCGTCAAGGATTTGGGTGCACACAATCAGGTCGAAATTCCCTTCGAGCGCCTGGTGGACGAAATCGTCGAACGATTGACCTTCGAGCCCGGGAGGATCGCTTGAGACCCCCGAGGGCGCTTGGGTTGCGCGTCGCAGTGCTCGCCTTCGCGGGAACGTCACTGGCATTCGGCCAGATGGGAATGATGGGTGGCGGCATGATGCCGGGTGGCGGTATGGGTCCCCCACCCTCGAGCAAGAAGCCGAAAAAAGAGGACAAGAAGAAGAGCGAAGACGAGCCGGAGTTGCACGCCGCTCCGGGCGCAAGCGACGAAGAGTTGGGCAGTGGCAGTGAGCCTAGCCTGCCCTCCGATCCGCTCGAGATTCCAGCGCACATCAAGGGGCGGATTGGGACGGACACCCCGCTCGATGAGCAAGAGTACGGGCGCGCCAAGGACACCGAGCGACGTTTCTATGGCGTGTACTACGCAGAAAAGAGCGGAAAGTATGGCTTCAGAGCCACGATGCCGCCGCTCTGGATCCAGCGCACCCAGCCTTCACGCACGCGACCAGAGGTGACCGATCAGGGAGACCTCTACGGCCTTTTGTACTTCCGACGCAGAAGTGCCGAGCGCGCGGATGACGTTCTTTTCCCGCTCGTCTACAACATGCGGGACAAGCTGACGCAATCGAGGACGACGGTGCTTGGGCCCTTCGTCGATCGAAAGACCCCCACCGAATGGGACCGCTGGGCGGCGCCGCTCTACTTCCAAGGTGGGCGTCCTGGAGGCGGCTACACCATCATTCCTCCGCTGCTTTACTACAGTAAACGCGATCAAGAGGGCGGCACCCAATTCCTTGGGCCAGCGTTTTGCTTCTGGAAACGCGGGTCGCGCTGCGACACACGAACCGCCACGGACATCGACTTCGGCATCGCGCCGCTCTACTTTTACGGACAGAATCGAACGAACGCGTACGAGCTGATCCCGCCGCTTCTGCACTATTACGCCTACAACGATCGCGATCTCTCGTGGCTCAACGTATGGGGGCCTTACTATCGCTCACATACGCAAAAGCGCGACCTGTTGCATCTGATGCCCTTGTACTGGTCGGTGACGAAGCCCGGCGGCGCACGCCACACCACCGTGTTGCCATTTTTCCACTATGGCCACGAAGGCAACTCGTCGCTGTTGGTGAATCCTTTGTTTTTGTGGCGTCGCGGCGACGAAGGGGAACGCACGTTCGTGACGTGGGGATACGCGCGACATCGCGGCCGCACGGAACTCGATATGATCACGCCCCTGTTCTGGCAGCATCGAGATCCGGATGCGCATAGTACTGAGACGCTACTCTTCCCGTTCTATTATCGGAAGACCAGCCCGCGTGAATCGACGATCGCGCTGTTCCCGTTTTACGCGAAGAAGGAGCGGTTTGCCGTAAGCAAGACGACCTTCATTACGCCCTTCTTTCAGCACTCACACGATCTCACGGGTTGGTCCACCAACATTCACCCAATCCTCTACCTCGGGCGCAGCAACAAGCAGTCTCACACCGTTATCGCGCCTCTCTTCTTCGATTTTGCGGGAACCGAAAGCCGTGCCACCGTTGCGTTCCCTGTCTACTGGCGTTTCAGTAACCTGAACTCAACCACCCAGCTCGTTGGGAACGTCTACTACTCGGAGCGCAAGGTGCAGGGTGGTCTCAACTGGCAGTTCCACGTGTTTCCGTTGTTCTCGTACGGGGAAACTCCGCGTGGGCACTTCTGGAACGTCCTTTATGGTCTGGCTGGGTTCACGCGCGACGGCGGAAATGCTACCGCGCGCACGTTCTGGATCCCAATCCCGTTGAGCCGAGAAGCCACCGCGCTGCCCTCGTCTGAGCTCCCCACTCCGTTCTGAATCCAAAAGCACTGCGCCTTGGGCCTTGCTTGAGGCGTCTCGCTTTGGAACCGGATTCGGTTGGAGCCAGACAATTGGGGCCGACACCGCGGAACACCAGAGTGCCGAATGCGGTGCGAAGGGATGCGGACGGATGTGGCTGACGCGCCACAGCGGCTCAACACGGCACCGACGGGTGCTGTCCCCGCTAGTGCCGCTCGCTCGTTAAGTGGTGTTGATATTGAGCCGCTCCGTAGCGGCACTGAAACGCAGACAAGACGTTCGGCGAGGGGCACTAGCGGGGC
>JBLNFG010001239.1:0-4151 GCA_050263495.1 Myxococcales bacterium
CGGGAGTCGAGCAACTTCGAACGTACCTGACGGGGAACGATCTCGAAACGGAGCGAGACTCATTGAGACAGCTTGAACGAATCGTTCTCGATCTGAACACTCGCGGCGTTGATCCCTTGCGTTGGCAAGATGCGCTGGTCTCGGCGCTCCACCAAAGTGTTCAAGGGGTCGGATTCGACGCGGCTCAGATGGAACGCATGCGCTCCCACGTGGAGCGGCTCAGACAGCTATTCGCCGAACTCGCATCCGTAGTGGCGCGCAAGGACCAGCTCCGGACAGTCGAACTCGCCAACTCACTGCGCGTCGTAGGCAGTGCCGTGGTCTGTGCCCGCAATTTCCGGGCCCTTGGGCGCGTGCTCGACGCGGGCCTGCCGAGTCTCGACATTCGATATTGTTGCGTCTGCACCTTCACGAACGTCGAACGAACGCGCGCTCGCGTCGCGGCGCTCTATCATCCTGTCGTACCTAAGCCTCACGCGCAGATCCAATCGGCGGAGCAGCTCTGGCGCTCGGTGCCACCCACTCTCCCGCCCGGTACAGGGCCGAGTTCACTCGGGGAACAAAGCTTCGCCGCAGCAGCCCTATTGCCACCCAATAGCCGCCCCATCAGCGGTGATTTGCTTGCGTTTCCGCTCATGTTTGGCGACGAAGCGCTCGGCTACGTAATTCTGGACGCCCCAAGCGACTCCGAACGTGCCTGGTTGCTCGAAGGATTGTCCGGTCACCTGAGTAGCGCCATCTACGAGATTCGGCGCACTGAACAATTACGTGTGGCGCGCGAACAGGCCGAGGAAGCAAATTCCGCGAAGACGACGTTCGTTGCAACCATGAGTCATGAGGTACGCACGCCGCTCAATGCCATCTTGGGCAATCTCGACCTGTGCTTGAGGACGGAGCTCACGAAAGAACAGCGAAAGCAGCTCTTGCGGGTGCAAACCTCGTCACGCGCCCTGCGCAGCATCATCGACGACATTCTCGATTACTCACGGATTGAGGCGAATCGGGTCGATCTCGAGTCCGTGCCGTTCGAGCTGGAGTCGGTCCTCGAACAGGTGATTAGCACCTGCGCAACGGACGCGAGCCGCAAGAACCTGGAGTTCGTCCTGGACGTGGATCGTCGTGTTCCCCCCCGGTTATTTGGAGACCCACTCCGCCTAAGCCAGGTACTGCTCAATTTGGTCAATAACGCAATCAAATTCTCGACGCTTGGCTTCGTGGCATTGCGCGTCAGCCGGGTTGGTAACGAGGACGTTTCTCCGATCGTCGTGCAGTTCTCGGTCGAAGACACTGGGATCGGTATTGGCCCAGATCAGATTGCGCGCATCTTTCATCCGTTTACGCAAGCTGACAATTCGATGACGCGCCGCTACGGCGGAACGGGCTTGGGACTCACGATTTGTCAGCGCTTGGTTGAACTCATGGGCGGCGAGCTGTCGGTGCATAGTATGATTGGGTCTGGTAGTACATTCAGCTTTGCTGTTCCATTCTCAAGCGACACGCACGGAGAGGTCGAACCTGTCGACGGTCGCGCCAGAGTCGTGCTCGCGATCGAAAGCTCGGCCCAGATGGCCGCATTCACGCGCCTATTGGAGGATCTAGGGCACCAAGTCATCCCTGTGCATACTGGAACGGATGCCCTGCGGGCGATCACAGAAGTCGCTGACCCTGATGCCACGACTTTCTTGTTCGCCGACTATCGACTTTCGGACATGACTGGGGCGCAGTTGTTGACGAAGCTGCGCGAGCGCGCATTGAACCCAAACTTGCGTTTGGTACTCCTCGTCCCCTACGACAGCGACTGTCTACTGTCCGGAGGCTGGCACACGAGTGCAGGCGAGTCCGTCTTGGTCAAGCCACCGCTCCGAAGCAGTGTGGAACGCTTGCTGCGTAGCGATGCAGCAACTCGCGATAGCTCTGCCCCGCCAAGTCCAGCCGCGACGGCACAATCGCTCAGCGGTCGACGCATCTTGGTGGTGCAAGACAGCGAGATGAGTCGAGAGTTGGTTGTAGACATTCTCTCGCTTAGCGGTGCTGAGGTGCACACAGCAGCCGACGGCGAAGAGGCGATTCGACGGGTTTTCCAGGAGCATTTCGACTTGGTCCTGATGGATCTTCATTTGCCCATGGTGGATGGTTGGGCGGCTTCGCGCGCCATTCGCGAGCAATACGTACCCACGGTGTTGCCAATTCTGGCGCTGAGCGCGACGAGTGCCCCGGAGGATCGCTCACGCTGCTTGGAGGCTGGCATGAATGACTTTTTGCGCGCCCCAATTGGCGCCGTCGAACTCGTCGACGCCGTTCGGCGCTGGCTTTCTCCGCAGAGTACGCAGAATCTGAGTGCCGTTGCCCCACTTCCGCCAACCTCGGGTGCCCGGATCGGGAGCGGCAGCACACAGGTGCTCGAGGTCGCGAGAGCGCTAGGCCGTCTCGGCGGAAACCAGGCTCTCTATCGCCAGTTGCTTCGTCGGTTCGTGCAGACACACGCCACGGCCTCCGATGACTTGGCGCGTCTGTTCGACAATTCGGATTTCGCTGGCGCCGCTAACCTAGTCCATATTTTGGTTTCAGCTGCGGGAAACATCGGCGCAACGCGCCTGCAGTATGCCGCGCAGGCGCTCGAGGTTGCACTGCGGAATGCGCACGTGTCTCGGATCATCGCGGCTCGACCGCGCTTCGACGCGGAGTGGCTGGCTAGCTTGCAGGCGGTGCAGAACACGTTGGAGCGCTATCCCGGCACCTCGCAACCTCCGAGCGCGACCGCCAGCGTCAGGCTGGCACCGGAGCACATCGAACAATTGCAGAAGCTTCTCTCTGAGCACGATACGGCTGCAGTCGAACTCGTAGACCGATTACGGGAATCCTTCATCGGTGATCCACAGACCGAACACGCGCTGCGACAACTAGCGCACAGCGTGACGGCCTACGATTTTGACGCGGCGCAGTTGCACTTGAGCGAACTAACGTCGAGCCTATCGCGGCACAATTCGGGATATGATCCAGAGGTGGAGTAAGTGACTGCCCCGAAGGTCCTTTCAGCCGAGGTGTATCTCATGACACAGTCGGACCGACCCGTAGTGCTGGTGGTAGATGATGCAGCAGAGAGCATCGACGTAGCCCGCGGGGTGCTTGGCGACGAGTTTCAGGTCAAGGCCGCAATCAGCGGAACTAAAGCGCTGGACATTGTGGAACAGAGCCCCCCCGATCTGATCCTGCTCGATGTGATGATGCCGGACATGAGTGGGTACGAAGTCTGTAAACAACTCAAAGCCAATCCTCGCTCAGCGCCGATCCCGATTGTTTTTGCCACGACGCTATCAGACTCCGATAGCGAAGCGACGGGCTTGGATTTGGGGGCGGTGGATTACGTCACCAAGCCCTACGTCCCCGCCTTACTGCGATCGAGGATACGGACCCATATCGCGCTATTTCGCCAACAGATTGTCCTAGAGCGATTGGTTGCCGAACGCACTCAGGAACTCCTCGAAACACGTCTAGAAATCATTCGCCGCCTGGGCCGGGCCGCGGAATACCGCGATAACGAGACGGGAATGCACGTCTTGCGCATGAGCCACATCAGTCGCATGGTCGCGCTACGTAGTGGAATGGAACTTGGCCAAGCCGAGTTGATTCTTCAAGCCTCGCCGATGCACGACATCGGTAAGTTGGGGATTCCCGATCGAGTGCTGCTCAAGCCGTCCCGTCTCAATGCCGAAGAGTGGGCATTGATGCAGAAGCACACGTCGATCGGCGCCGCCATCATCGGCGAGCATCCCTCGGAGCTGATGGTAATGGCCAGAAAAGTCGCGCTCTACCACCACGAGCGTTGGGATGGAACGGGATATCCAGAGCGACTCGAGGGAGAGAGCATTCCCCTCGAGGCGAGGGTCGTTGCAATTGCGGACGTGTTCGACGCCTTGCTCTCGATACGCCCGTACAAGCGCGCCTGGTCGATCAAGGAGACGGTGAACTACTTCGAGGAGCAGCGCGGACACCACTTCGAACCGCGGCTCGTCGATGCATTGCTGAGCGGCCTCGACCAATGCCTCACGATCCGATCGCGGTTCTCGGACGGATGAGACGAACACACGGCGGTGACGGCCGAACTGACTTCGTGGACCCATTCAAACTCGGCTCACAGAACGGCGACAGCG
>JBLNFG010001240.1:0-4290 GCA_050263495.1 Myxococcales bacterium
GAGCCAGAAGGTCAGAACCACTGTCTGAATCCCAAAGACAAGCGGCACAAAACGCCATCCAAGCGAGTTGTAGCCGAACAGCATCATACCCACCGCGATCAGCAGCTTTCCGAGTGGTGGGTGGTCGTTGTTGTCAGGAACACGGAGCCCATAGTTGTGCGCGTTCTTGACGAAGCCCTCTTCGTCGAACGTGAACCAGGTGGGGTACCCAAGGCTCTGAATCCGTAGCAGCACTCCGCCGACGATCATCAACGCTAGGCACACGGTGATGATCCGACCTTCGACGGACATTTTCGACCAGCTTCGATGCAGCGCGTCGCGATAGTTCTGAACGATACCGGGAATGCCGGTATTTGCAGTCGTGGTCGTCATTGTGGGATCACGCAATCGGTAAGGGCCCCAACCGCCACGCTGGTTTTCACTGGATCAAAGCCACCCTTGGCTGCCCAGCGAAGCGAGACGTTCTTCGCGGCTCCCATGACCTTGTAGTTGCACATCACGGTGAATCGCTGACCCGGAAGCTGCCCCTTCAGTACCGGTGCAGTCCACAGTCCAGCGCCCATGAAGAGCTCGTTCGCCACCGTGTTGTACGGCTGAAGAATGGTCGGATCGGTATCGACTTCGCCGGGTCGCTTGTTGTGCCTGGCGTCATAGCCACAATGCAGACCCTCCACCGAGACGTCGGACGCACAGGCAAGATTCGTCTTATCCTCGGCGATCAGGGTGATCTCGATCATCTTTGTGGAATTGAGCTTCCAACTGTCGGTCGCTTGCGAGTATTTGGTGTTGTAACCGGACCAGGCAAAGATCAACCAGAGCGCAATCCCGATCGTGTAGAACACGACCAAGGTCGGCAACAGAACCGAACTGAGCGAGCGTCGGGGAGCATTGAGAACAGGGTCCTAGCTAATGGAATCGGCTGCCTTGGATTCAGCTGCGGTCGCAGGCGAACCAGCAGGAGATTCGGCTTCGGCTGATTCGACACCAGCCGCATCGGGAGCGTCGTTCGGCGCGCCGCCGGCGACGAGATCTGCTTTCGGGGCACCATCGGAAGGTAAGACGGTCATGGGCTGGTGAAGTAGCCGTGTGCCGGCGACCCGTCAAGCCGACTTCGAGACAGCCATGGGCGAGAAGAGGAATCACAAGAATATGGGCCGCCGACGCCCGCGTTGGTTCCGCGGCCGAGAATGTGCCACCAATTCAGTCCCGAAAATACCGGCCAATTCGCTTAGAATGGTGCGAATTGGCGCTATGTTGCTACCGCGCGGTTCGCGCCACGCACGCAGCTGCGCCGCTCGCCTGCAAGCCGTTGGCGGACGGATGAGCTCGAGCCATGCGGGCCAAAAAAGAGCCGAATCGCAGCACTATCCAATAGAGAGATCGATTCCCCTTCTCTCACTGCCGCAGACGAGCTCACGCGAATTTTACGCTACCTACATGTGGTAGTGATGCATCTGCAGTCGGTGCTCTCCAGCATCCCACATCTTGGGTGGCTCAATCGATGGCGTTCTTTGGCCATGGACGAAGTCGACGGGGCGTACCAGTGCGACCGAGCAATCTGCGCGGTTCAAAATGGTCTTTGAAATCGAGCCCCACACACGACGCTGCAACCCCTCATGTTGACGGCTGCCCACGACGATCAAGTCGGCCATGAACTCTCGGCTCAACTTCAGGATCTCCGTGGCGGGATCCCCGACGCAGATATGCAGAGCAATCTGCTCGAGGGCATCTTCGAGAGGGCTGCCCTTGGTTATCCCAACCTTCCAAATCAGGTTGCTCATCAGTGACTCCACAACCTCGCGCGTGAGGTGTCGCCGTCTCTCGTCGTAATGCAGAATGTAGTGGTCCTTCGCCTTCTCGACAACAGCGACCAAGTGCAACTCTGCGGGCATATGACCGTGGGCGTATGCAATTGCTTCGCGCAGCACGCCTTCAGCAAAGTCACTCAAGTCACAGGCGACCAGCACGCGGTATACGGGCGCAGGCGCTACGGACAGCCTTTCTGGGTGCGCCTTCAGTAGAATGGGCGGAGGAGGAAAACTTTCAATAAATCGTTCTGCGGACGTAGCGATCTCATCCTCTCTTACCGCTGTGCCGTGGTTGCGTGAATTCGGTGGCATCGTACCTGAGCTTGTCTGTTCTGACATGATTGTCCTCCTTTTTGCGGCCATGAGCGCTGCACACGACTAGCGACCTCCGAACACGAGCAGAGAATTGGGCTCCCTGCTAGCGGCCATCTAGTGCTCTCGGCACGTCGCCTGGTTCGCAAGCTGCCTGCCTTCTACGACGCCAAACCCAATGGCCTCGGGCACCGCCTGGCGTCTGCGAAATCGCAAAGCAGTGTGCGTCTGGCCCCGGCTTCGATGAGCACGGGGGAAACTTGACTCACTACTAACGACCATTCACAAACTTAGATCGCTAGCGGTCGTTGTCTCTGCCAAGGAATCCCTACGCTCTCACTCAAGCGAGAGCACCTTGACCGTCAGCGCGAATGAACGCTCCAGACGTCAGTGATGCGTAAGTCGATATCGATCTGACGTCTTGGGAGATGCGGTGACGTGTTGAGCAATGCTTGGGTCGATTCGCCCTCGCGTTACTCGGTTCAGTTCTCATGAGCATTCAGTGTTTTATCGCGCGACTCCGCCAAAACGGCGGGTGGTTCAGACCAGCCCCTGCGCAGCGAATCGCGCTGCTAACCTCGATTGGCGGGCTTGCGCCCACCCCGATCGTGTCGCGATTGCAGGTGCCCCTTATCTCGAGATGATGCGGGCTCTAGGACGGTTTTGCAGCTGTCGGGACGACCAATACCGGGCAGGGCGCGTGGGACAGAACTGCCTCACGCACACTTCCGAACATTGTGTGGAAGAAACGACCGTGTCCATGTGAGCCCAGCACGATTAGGTCAGCATGAAGTCGCTGCGCGGCGTCATGGATGGTTTGAGCCGCTAGCCCTCGCTCGCACATACAATCCACGTTGGAGAGCCCCGTAGACTCCACAATCTGGTGCAGAAGCCCGAGCGAGAATTCGACTTCTGTCTGTTCGTCCTCCGGCGAGGCGAGGATGCTCACTCCGCCGTTCCACGCCACCGCATTGATGGGTGCAACCGCAGGAATCGCGTGCACGACAGCAAGACTCGCATGCTCCGCGCGCGCCAACTCCGCCGAATACTGAAGTACGGGTTGACTCGAATCCGACAGATCAACCGCTGCAAGGATACGATGCATGACCGTCTCCTTTCTTGCGCGTGCCTTAGCCTGCATGAAGGTTGCTCGTTACGACACACGCTCACTCAAAGCTAGTATGCGATGTTCTCTGCAATATGCCAGTCGTGACGGACACCAATTTGATGGGCACCACGTATGCCGGTGGGGCCTGTGCTGAGCGGGGGTGGAGCGCTTCTGCTTGATATTCAATCCACATTTCTGTCGCCGCAGGCACCAAGGGCTGTTCGGCGCTGGCCTAAATGGAGTCATCGCGCGACTGCGACCCTTGCAACTGCGTTTGGCACCAGTCGCCTAAGTCCGGTTGATGGCCAACCAAGCACGTGACTTCGAAGTTGGTCGCGCCGGGCGCAACACGTCGCGCGGGAGAAACCGAATGGAATCCGCACTACCCGGCAGCCTGGGAGCTCTTGCGACCGTGGGTCAAGCCAGGTGAGTTCAAACACTACGCCTAGTAGATTGCTGCGCCCCAGGGCAAGCGGGACATTCCGAACCGGCGTGCACGACACGAATACGAAGCAGGGCGGAGCTTGGGGCGTGACATCGCTCGAGAAGTCTCGATCAGACCAATCGACAAAGGCTGCCTGGTAAGAAATGTGTAATGCAATCGAGTTTGGTGACGATCACAGGCGCGTGCTGCGGTCAGCATGACGCGATTGCTCCTTTGTCAGCCAAAAAAGTCAGGGATAACGAGCGGTCACGATGAAACGCCAAGCGATCCACCCGGCGTGATGCCTCGATGCCAATGGTTTTGACATGATTCGCAGCCAGACAAGGACACCCTCTCCCGTCAAGCTATTAGACCGGCGTTCCCCATCCCCTGCACCCTTGAGTGGTCGAGGCTAGTTGTCACTCGAGGGGAGACGAACTGTCGTCCGATCCCAGGCGGGTCCCCGATTGGGGAGACCGTCACGGCGAACCACTAACGCGGTACCGAGTACGAGACTCAGCCCAACCAGCAATTCCGTCGAGATTCTGGGAGCGATGCGCACACGAATCGTTGCTGGCTGCGCCTGGTACCGATAGTGGCCTCGTCACGCGAATTTGTGGGTGAGCCGATCAGGTTCG
>JBLNFG010001241.1:0-6610 GCA_050263495.1 Myxococcales bacterium
GGAATTGGATCTGTCTTCAGACTCGCAGAGATGCTGAGGATAGCTCCGGTAGCAATGGCTAGATAGAGCACACGCTTGGTCCACTTGGATTTGCCGGTCATATGCTATTCCTTGGTCTTTAGGACCGAAACTAGATCGAGCTGACTGATTCGCCTTCGCACCACGAGGGCGGCCAGGAGTGTCGAAACCAGGACCACTGCCATGGCATAGAGGTAGGTCACCGGCAGAACGATTACTGGAATACGATACATATCCGTGCTGGAGGCTTCCGCCGTTGCTTTGGCAATGACATACCCTAGGCCGCATCCCAACGGTAGCGCACACAGAACCAAGACGGTCAATTCCCCGAACAGCACGAAGAATACTTCGTTGCGCGTCATGCCGACCACACGCATCGTCGCGAGCTCGCGTTCGCGCTCAGAGAGTGAGATGCGCGCCGCGTTGTACACGACGCCGACCGCCATTGCCCCGGCGAACAACGTCAATGCGCCGGCAAAGAACAACAGCACATCGCCGGTCATGCGCTCGAACGTTGCGAGCATCGCCCTGCGGCTAGACACCGACATGACCGTGGGCATCGCCTGCAATTGCTGGAATATGTGGGCCTGCTCTCGACGATCGATCTTGAGTAGGGCGGAGGTGACCTGCGGCCCGGTTCCCGCCAGCGCGTTGGCGGTCTCGACGGAGGCATAGGCAGACGTCCCGAATGGTTCGTCGGCGATCGCCGTAACTGTGGCCTCGCGCGTATCGCGCTCTCCCTCGAGGAGTTCGACCTGAATCGTACTGCCGATGCTCGCGCCCAGGTTGTTCGCGAGCGTCTCGGACAGCATGATGCCGTGCTCTGGGATTTCGACGAGCGCACCAGTGGTGGAGAGAACCCGCTGCAACTGTCCGTTTGGGACGAGGCCGGTGATGGCGTTGCGATACGAACGGTGGCCATAACGCAAGTTGGCAGCGATGACGCGCTGTGGTTCGACGTGCAGTACACCCTGGAGCCGACCGAGTTCGATCACGGCCGCTTTGGAGAGCGCTCGATTGAAAACGACCTGAAGATCGTGTCGCTGCGAACGACGAAACTGATTGTCGACGATCACGTCCATCGCATCCGCCGAGAACATACCCGCGATCAGAATGGCAACGGCGAACGCAATCCCGACGCAAGAGGCTAGCGCCCGCCACGGCCTGCGTGACAAATTGCGCAAAATCATGCGGCCATTGGCTGTGAGTAGGCGATCAACGCCAAGTCGCTCCAAGAGCGTGCGGTGGAATATCGCCGGCGCAGCAGGCTGCATCGCCTCGGCAGGCTGTAGAGACACCGCTCGCCGCACACTGCCGAGCGTGGCTACGACCCCAGCCACCAACGCAATTCCAACTGCGATCACCATCTCGCGTGTCGAGACGTAATAGTGGAACTCCGCGAAACGGTAGTACCCGGCGTACATTTGGGTCATTCCACGCCCGAAACCGTAGCCGATGGCCCAACCGAGTAGGGCGCCAAGCGCGACCACAACCGTCGTCAGTTGCAGGTAGTGCAGCGCGATCGTCGGGTTGCCGTACCCGAGTGCCTTCAGTGTAGCGATCTGTTCGCGTTGCGTCGCAATGACGCGGCCTACGATGATATTGAGCAGGAATACTGCAACGCCGAGAAAGATGGACGGAACGAAGAAGGCCGTCCCCTGGAGCTGACGTAGCTCTTCAGCGATAAACCGCGCGGAGACGTGGTGTCTGCGGCCGTACCCGCCCATCCCGCCGTAGGGTTTGAGGATTCGATCGAGATGCGCGACGACGAACGCCTCGTCGGCTCCGCGCGACAATCGCAGGGCGACCTCGTTGAACGAGCCGCGCATCCCAAGGGCCTCTTCGAGGATGCTCGTTTGCAGCCACAGGATTCCGAAGCGAGCATTGTCCGGGAATAGATCGCCGGGTTTCACTTCGTACACGTGCTCCGGCGAGAGGCCAATGCCGCTAATCACCAATTCGAAGCGTCGTCCGTCAATCAAAGCACTTAGTTTGCCCCCGGGCTCCAGGTGTTGCGCATTGGCTAGTGCTTCGGACACCACGGCTTCACGAACGGATCCGTTCTCGGGAAGGCGCCCCTTGCGCAGATGTATCCGCCCGAGGGTGGGTTGACCTGAATCAGGCAGGGCCACGACGCGCGCAGTGACTGGATCGTCGAAGCCCGGCAGCGTAACGAGCGAAGAGGTCGCCAAACGCATCTGCACGCTTTCCACGCCGGGAATTGCCGCGATGCTGGCGCCCAGAGTGTTCGGCGCGCGTGCTACCTCTGCAAATACGTGGGCCAGACCGTACTTGGCATAATACGTGTCACGCGAGTATTCGAGTGACCGATGGGTCGAGGCGGCGCCAACGAACGTACCCACGCCGAGCGCGATCAGTACGGCTACCGCGACGCACTGGCCCTTCATGTGCCAGAGGTCGCGCAGCAGCTTCCGCCAGAGCACGCTCACCACGAGACCTCGCTCGGCGCGCGCCGCTCCGCGTTTTGATCGATGCGATGAATGGTCCCGTCGGCAAGGGTAATCACTCGGTCAGCCATGGCACCAATCGCCGCGTTGTGCGTAATGATGGCGGTCGTGGTGTTGAGCTCGCGGTTCGCGCGATCGAGCACCTCGAGGACGAGCCGTCCAGTGGTGGCATCGAGTGCACCCGTGGGCTCGTCGCAGAGCAAGAGGTGCGGCCGCTTGGCGATCGCGCGAGCGATGGCCACTCGCTGTTGTTGGCCACCCGACATTTGCGAAGGGAAATGATCCATGCGATCGGCGAGCCCGACCAAATCGAGCGCCTGCTCGGCGGACAAGGGATTGTCGGCAATCTCCGTGACTAACACCACGTTTTCCCGGGCAGTGAGGCTGGGAATGAGGTTGTAGAACTGGAACACGAAGCCCACTTGAGTGCGTCGATACTCTGTAAGCAGCCTGTCGCCGGCCCCGACGAGTTCTTGCGCGCCGTAAGTCAGTGACCCGCTCGTGGGCGCATCGAGCCCACCGATCAGGTTGAGCAGGGTACTCTTCCCGCTCCCCGAGGCGCCCAAGATCACCAACATTTCGCCTTCGAACAAGTCGAGATCGACGCCCTGTAGCGCCTGCACGTCGACCTCACCCATTCGATAGGACTTGGTCAAGGCTCGTGCGCTTAGTACCGCTTTGCGGCTGCTAGATAGAGTCATCGCGACATCCGCTCGGTGAAAGCACACGTCGGTACATGTCGAGCATGGCTTCGGTGTGCCGAGTCATAGCCTCGGAATCGGTTTCGTCCCAATTGTCGAACATCCAGCGATCAGCGGCTTCATCCATCGCGACGATCAAGGACAAAAGCAGATCTTGCGGCAGGTCCGTGCGTACCAAGCCCAGCTCCCGCCCGCGTTGTAACAGCGCAGCGAACCACGCGATCACCGTGTTGAAGGCGCCTGCAAGTGGTTCTGTCTTGCGAGCGGCAGGTGGCAGACTCCAAATGAGCTTGACTGCCGAAGCGATCCAACGTTCCTCATTCACGCTATCCGCGAGATCAAGGGACACCTTGGACAGGGACGGCCAAAAGCTCTCTTTCGTGAGCGATGCAGGGTCGAGTGACTGCCGCTTCAGTACGTGATCCCAAAGGGCCAGGCACACGGTCGCGATGAGATCATCCTTGCTATCGAAGTAGTAGTACGCGGCACCCTTGCTCAATCCCACCTGTTCGAGGACGCGGTTCAGCGAAACCCCCTCGTAGCCGCCGGTGCCGAGGGCTTTGCCTGCGGCCACGATAATGTCGCGCTGCCGTTCGCGGGGGAGTCTGTAGAAGCGTGGTCGTGGCATGGAGAACTGCTCGAGCAACTCGGTCTTTTGACGTTTCAGCCCGCGGGAGGCCGTTGGGTTGGACCGATAGTCAAACCACTCAGTCGAACCACGTCGTGAGACTGACTGGTCTAAGCATGATTTGCAAGCATTGGTCCGAAAACGGCCCAATGGTCGATTGCTGAGTGGAGAAGACTGGCGGGAGCTCTAGTCGACACGAATGCGCACGTTGTCGAAGTAGGCATCGAACTCCATCGGTTCATCGGATGCGGCGTAGTACACACCAATCCCCAACCTACAGTCACCCGTGGACACGTTGCCGTTCAGATCGGTGACGTCGAGGATCGTCTGGCCGCCTACAGCCATCGAAAACGTCGCCTTGCCGCGGTTCAAGACCAGTCGAATGTGCTCAAACTCGCTGAAGTGCGCGTTCGGAATGCGCCAATCCATGTGTATTGACGTCGCACGCGGCAAATCGGTGCCGGCGGTAACTAAGCCGCCTTGCTCGACTACATCGTTGGTGTCGAGATTGAAGGTTATCTTGTAACTGTTGTCCCCGCAGAACAGCCCAAAGGGATAGAACGCCGCGCCCGAATACCGGAAGTCAAAATCAATTTGGACGACTCCGGAGGTCGTGAGCTTTAGATCCTTCACGAGATCCTCGCGCAGCATTCCGACCACGCCACTCGCTGGCGTGCCAACGAGATGGATGTGCAACGCTCCGGTCCCGTTGACTCCGGTTGCTTCTTCCCACGAGGCACCGCCTAGCGAACGAGTGGCGATGTTGTCGAGGTCGTTCACGGTCCATCGCTTCGCGAGATCCGCGTTGCCCAGGGTATTTTGCTCGAAACTATCGCACAAGACATTCCACAAGCCGCAGCCGAGATCGGTTGGACTCGTCGCTGTCCCACTGGCGGTGCCGCCGGCATTAGGTGAGCCACCCACAACCGGTGAACCGCTGGAGCCGACCGTCGTGGTGCCACCGCTCGGGGTGCTGATGCTCGACGCGCCACCGCTCGGTGAGCTGGTGCTGCCGCCGTTTCCTTGCTGCGCACCGCCGGTACCCCCTGACGGCGGTGAAGTCGTTGAGGAGGCTGAATTCGTCGCGTTCTCGATGCCGCCCATGCCAGCAGCTGCACCTGAATTCGCCGCGCCGAGTACTGTGACAGGACTCGTGCGATTGGAGTTGCCACCACTTGTGCCGACCATACTCGAGTCGGGAGTTGTCGCAGTCGCACCGGCAGTTGGCTTCGAGTGACTCGCGCCGGCGCTGGCGCCTGAGCCCGCGCCACGAGCGGGAACGTCCGCGTCCACGAGCAGACTACAGCCGGTCAGTAGCAAGATAGCGGCAATGCTTCCCACTTGGAGGTGACGACGGGGCCCGCCGCCTCCCATGTCGAGGCGACTTCTGACTGCAGGCGTGCGCACCCGAGGTGCGGACACAACCGTTACCCGTGTGTTCAGCGTTGACTCTTGGTGGGGCATGGCAGAATGCGAGCAGCCTATCATGGCTTGTTCGTCGCGGGGACGGATGGGGGGTCGAACGATAGTCTCCCACGCGATTACGGCTCGGATTCTCCGAGGCTAGAAGCGTTGCTGGGTTCGAGCCGAGAGAATGCGGGCAGCTTCGCGGTAAACGGGGTTTTCTGGATGGGCGTCTGCCAGCGTCTCGTAAAGTCGGATGGCGACGCCATAACGCCCTTCCGCAGTCGCGTCGACAGCCGTTCGTTCCATTGTACTTCGCGGGTCGACGGGTGGTAGCGGCGCGCTGCCGTGAGCCGTTGCAGTAGAACCGCGCTCAGTGCCGCTGGATGGCTCGGTAGCTACCGCGGCGCTTGGTTTGACGGGTGTAGCTAAAGCGACCACCGGAACCTGTGGATGCGATTCACATTCCGCGTTGGCTCCCCAAAGCAGGGCGCCGAACAATGCCAAAGCGAACGCTGCTCGCGTCAACTTCGGCAGCTTCTGCCATCGTCCCATCACGGTTTCCGAAACGCGACGTTGCAGCACTTCGACTCGAGTCGGATCCTTTCGCGAGCCGACCGGGGCACCGCCATTCGTCACCTGATTCCGCCGCGCGACCAGATCTTCCACCGGCAAGACCTGGGTCACTCCGGGATCGAGCGAGTTGAACCGCAGTGAAGACGGCAGTTGCTCCGACTGTGCGGCAAGCGGTGTTGTCGCATGACGCAGCTCTAACGTTTTATCGAAATCGAGCAGCGCCGATCGGGCGGTCGTTGGCGCCGGGGTATCGTGTTGAGCACGCAACCCCGTTTCTTGCTGCTTGCACGCTGCCGATCTGCTTGCGGCGCCGATGGCACCGTCCGGCGACGGTGCCGGCGTCCCGACGGAGTGCGTCCGCATGCTGGGCGTCTGCATTGATCGGGGTGCCGGTGTGGTGTTGCCAGAAGTCACGCTTCCTGTGCAAAGTTTCGGTCGCGAGGGCTCTGCTTCTGCTTCTGCTGTCGGTGGGATAACTTGGGTCTTGCCCCAATGGTTGCTGCAGGTACCGCGGGCTACCTGAGGTAGCTCCAAATCGAGCAGCGTTGATGATCGTAGCAGCTGAGTCTTGCACAATCTGTCTGAAGCAGATTGCGGGGCAATCTTGACGGTGGCATTCCCGTCGAAACGCGGAGCCGCAGATCTGGGGTGAAAGATCTCCGTTACGGCGTCATCCTCTGCGTATGGGCGCAATGCTGGAACGAGCCTTTGTGTGTTTCCGAACAACGCGCGCGCCTGATTCGTGACGACGGTGAGCGGCTTGCCGAAACGGGCCTCCACTTCGGGTTTTGAGTTGCAAGTGTGAGTCATGTCGA
>JBLNFG010001242.1:0-5409 GCA_050263495.1 Myxococcales bacterium
AGGCTGCAAACCGGTAGCCAACGGAGTGCGCTTCGGCAAATCCGACGCTGCGTTGGCTGAGACTGAGCTGCATTGGTCCGCACCGCGTCGCCCTTGTCATGTCGCGTCATCCTACGATTGGAACCCCGTTCACGTGCGAACCACGCCCCGTGTGCTAGCGGGTAAAGGATGTGTGGAGCAACGTGGCGGTACCCGGTCGCGGTTCGAGCTGAATGTGTGGGAGCTAATCGGAGACCGCTCTCTGGGCTGTTCCTTTCGATGCTGCTTGGATGTGCTGGTTGCGGCGCGTTGGACGACGCTGAGCAACCTAGCGCTGCGTCCGGAGGTCACGCGGGCTCCGACCCAGGCGGCACGGGCCAGTGGATTCAGGGAGGCCAGGCGAACGCCGGAGGCCAGGGAGGCCAGGCGAACCACGGTGGCAGCAGCGTCGGAGCTTCAACTACCGCACCGGATATGGATCGTGTCGATGTCGTTGAAAAAGGGCTGTGCAAGATACGCGTTGGATGTGACGCCGCGATCATCGATACGCCTCCAGTTCAGTGTACCTTCGAGCTCGCTGATGAATCGGGAACCAAGAGTTACGTCGATTACGCGACTATGAACTTGAGAGGCCGTTCGAGTATCAAATTTCCGAAGAAGAATTACGCTCTCGAACTCTGTGACGCAGCTGGCCAGGAGCATCCAGCCAATCTCCTTCAAATGGGTCAGGAGTCGGACTGGATTCTAGATGGTGCTTGGGCAGACCGATCCTTCATGCGCAACCGGCTCACCTTCGCCCTCTATCGTGAAATGGACGAAAGTCGGTGGGCTCCTCAAGCGCGGTATTGTGAGCTCGAACTGAATGGAAGTAATGCAGGCATCTATGTACTCGTAGAGAAGATCAAGCGCGATGACGATCGGATCAAGTTGCCTGAAGACGACGGAACGGGCGCGACCTTCATTGTTCGGCAGGACGATCTCGGCACGTTGAATCTGAGCATTGGGGCTGGTTCCAAATGGCAAGTCGTGTATCCCTCGGGTACTCACATTACGGCCGAGCAGACGCAGGCCGTGCAGGCATGGCTCGATCGCCTAGGCACTGCAATGCGGAGCACTGAACCGTCGGACCTGCTGAAGCTGTTGGATCCTGCTGCGATGATTGACTGGATCTTGGTACAAGAATTGGCAAAGAACATCGACGCGTACAACCTGAGCCTCTACTTCGTGCGCAACGCGGGCGGCTTAGCCTGGCCAGTACCTTGGGATATTGACCTAGCCTATGGGCAGCCAACCCTCCGTGATGGCGACAACGAGCTGCCGCAGGGTTGGGTTCACACCCGCACTGTGCTGATCACTCAGCTATCCGCGAATCCAACCATTCGCGCTGGATTAGGTACGCGCTGGCGCGCATTGCGGACCGGGTTGCTCTCGGACGCCGCAATCACAGCCCGGTTAGACGCCTACGCGGCCCTGCTAGATCCCGCGGCACTAGCGCGCAATTTCGCGCTTTGGCCAATTGAGGACGTCGACTTCGTGCAGTACTACGCGCCTTACAGCTTCTACGATGTGACGAGCTACGACGAAGAACTGTCACACCTGCGTAGTTGGATTAAGAATAGGCTGACGTGGATCGACGCCAACATCGATCAATATCCTTCGAAGTAGGAGCGGCGACGGCCGCTCGCTGCTGCATGCGAGAAGAGCGCGGCGCATTCAACCGCGCAGCGGCAGGACGCATGAGCACCAACAATTCGCGGGCTTGGGCAAGTCCAAAGACACGAACTTAGCAGTGCGATTCGCCGCGTAGCGAAGCCCGCAGTCCCCATCGTCTCAATGCGTCGCGCCCTCGGTCTAATTCGAGGCGGCCGGTGAACCGCTCTTCTTCGATGCGGACTTGGTGCCTGCTCCGCAAGCGGTCTGGGACGGCCCACGGTGATGCAAGGAACGCGGCGACAAGCGATTGAGTTGCGCCGTGGCCTCCGTCGTCCGTCCGAGCGCGCAGAGGGCCTGTACCCTTGCCGCGATTCTCTCTTCCGTGAGAATCCCATTCGGGAATTTGCGCTCGTGCTCGTCTAAGATACGTAAAGCACTGTCGAGTCTGGCAGCGGCAATCTCGCCTTGCGCGCGCGAAATGACTGCCACTTCTTCTGCCAATCGATCGCGATTACGTCCCTTGTTAGGAGTGCCGTGTGCGTTCGCTTTCGGTTCGGTTGCCGCTGCCAAAGGCAGATCTTCAACCGTGACCGATGCGACGGGATTGCCGCGATCAACGGGCTCAGCGGCGGCGGATAGGACAGTGGTGGCTTGCACCGGCTGCGTCGAGGGCTGCTTCGATGCTCCCCATTGCAACCAAGCCGCGCCCCCGAGCAGGGCGATGCCCACAGCAGACAGTGCGGCAACCTTGACGATTGCGGTTGGCCCTGTTGCTGCACTGATGGTGGACCCACTCTCGAGGATTGCGCTGTGGCCCAGTTGGACTTCTAGCGCCTGGAGCACACGCATCCGGGCAGCTTCCGAAGGGAGATTTGCAGCCTTGGTGGCAGTGACGAGACTGCGCAGTTGTGGACTCATGTCCGTCATGACCGACCTTGCTGTAGAGGTTGCGTCTCGTGCTTCGCCAAGGCTTGCTCCAGCTCTTGTCGTGCAACGCGAATCCGCGAGTACACCGTATTGAGCGGAACGTTAATGGCAGCCGCGATTTCTGGAACCGTCATCTCGTCGAGCTCTGCCAAGACGAAGGCTTCGCGCTTGGGCGGATCCAGCTGCTCGATTAAGGACCAAAGCAGTCGCACCTGGTCGGTTTGTTCAGCGAGATCGAGCGGAGAAGGCATTTGGGGATAAGTTACTTCCGGCTCCGCGCGCAAGGCTTCGGCATGGGCCGCCCTCACCCGCTTGTTGCGGCGGTAGGTGCTGGCGGTGCGTCGAATGATGCCGTAGATCCAACTGCGCAGAGCCTCTGAGCGTTCCAGTGTCTGGAGGCGAGCATGAATGACCACGAAAATTTCCTGCACGACGTCTTCGACTTCGTTTTCTGGAATGCCGAACCGCCGCGTGCACGACCACACGAAATTGAAGTACTTCCGGTAAATTTCTGGGAAACCGCTCATCTCTCCAACACCGTCCAAGGATAGTGCGGAGTCGCGACAGGGGTCGGCAGCATAAGCTAAAGAGTCGGTAACTCGCATTCGGTGGCAACATGGCAGTGGCGCGCCGATGCCAGACCCGTCAGAAGAACCAATCACATCCGAGGGTCAGCTCAACGGAACCAGCCGGCGCACGGTGGATTTGCTGCTCGCCCCACATCCCATCGAGCACGAATTCAGGCCGATTAAGCGTAAGCCGACCAGCCGCTCGCGCTGCGATTGCCACAAGCTGACCCAAATGAATAGATGATAGTGCCCCACCACCGGCCGAAAACCAGGTTGCGGTTCTTGACCTCGAGGCAAGTCGCTCGCTCGAGGCTGACGCTTCGACGGAATTCGCGGCGACCACTGCGCACGGGGCAAATCGGAACGGCCTTCTCTCCCAAGCTCTGCACACCCAACCAGAAATCGAGCGACTTCGGAACTCAGCGTCGAACGCGCGCGCTCCGCCGAATTGGACTCGCTGAGCAGCAAAAAGACCAACGGAGGTAAAGAAGTACCAGTCATCGTAGGTCAGACCCAGCGCCAACCCAGCCCCGCGATTCGTTTGCGGAAGCGTCCAAAACTCGAGATGTGCGACCGGTGCCGCCAAAAAGATCTTCCAGCGGCGGCCAGATTCCGCCTGATCCGACGCTGCGGTGGAGAGCCTGCTTTTGGTTTGTTCGTCGCGAGTCCGAGCGCGGTCCGCGTTTGCGTCAGGCTCGGTAGAGCGCGTCGCTGTGGCTCCATCGCGCGACGCCAACGTGGTTTCGTCCTCGGGTGCCGCGGCGTTCGCGCCGGGTTGCGTGGAACCGGGAGCGTCCGCTGCAGGATCTTCCGACGGACTTCCGCCGCCAGCATCGAGCTCGCCACGCCCACTCAGTTCCTCATTGGAAAGTGCTCGTCCGAGTTCGCGTCGCTGACGAATCAGCAAGCTGAGAACCACTGCGGCAGCATCGCCGAGGCTTTGGCAGCTCGTGGACGTAATCGAGCGCGTGCCAGTCGTCGCACCATCCTGAATCCAGAGCGTAAGTCGAAATTGCCCCTTGAACGGCTCGATTCCTGCTCGGGTATCGAGCGGATCGAGCTCTTCACGCAAGGGTGACGCTCCGAGCAGCTTCTGAATCCGGTTCATCACCTCGCCGTGTTGCGGGCACTGGCGTGGAGCAGTCCACACCAGATGGACCGGTGCGGACGCTGCCGCGTAACAATCAGTCCCGAGCAAGAGAGTTGTCACCGCGCTCACCAACTGGGCAGCGAGCTTCAGCCGAGTGATTCCTTTGGGTCGAGTCTCGAATTCCTTGCGCCACCAACGCTGCTTGGTCCGGCTAGTCTCGAGACTCCCGCACAAGGTCGCTGTTGCGCCGCGGCAGTCTCGACTCAATGCCACACGGGATGCATCGCGCGGAATCATGATTCAGAGCGTCGTCCTCACGCTGATATCGTCCACGTACACAGTGGATACTGGTGGATCCAAACTGTCGGCGAGATTGCCGACGTACCACTGACCCCATGCGTCATCGGCATTGTCCGTCTTGATGCCCGAAACGTTCAGGAAACGTGTCCCGTTCTGGTAAACGGCGATCTCGCCCGAAGTGCCAGCATCCCGCTTGAGAAACACCTGAAGCTCGAACCACTCACCGATGGGCACCGATGGCAGTTCTTCCGTTCCATAATCTCTGCCCTCCACGTGACTGAACACCACTGTTCGCAACCCACCCTTGCCGTCATTGATGAGCGAAACATCCCAAAGGTACTGCAAGGCGGTGCCTTGCTGCCCCCCTTGGAAATGAAATAAATTCCAGATCCCCGAGTTCTGGCTCACTGACGGAATGTAATACCAAGCCCCGTAGTATGCCTGCTCGGGCAAGGCGCCTTGACGCACGCAGCGCGTCTGTGCAGCTCGTACGTCCGAGAGGGAGTCGACGTGGAAAGCCGCGGCATAACGCCCCTGGTGGACCGGTGACTCGACGATGTCGTAGGATGCCTTGCCAGTGACGAAGCAAAACCCATCGGGTGCAGAATAATCGCAGAAGCCGTCTTCGAACCCCGTTGACCAATTGGCGAACTCTGTGCTCGTCCCACTCGTACCTGCAGTGCCGAGGGTAGCCGATGCACGAGGCGCGCATTGCCAACTTCCGACGACCAGCTTGGAATCGCAGCCGATGATGGTGCAGCAGAGGGCGCACCAAGCCCAGCAGTGCAAACTGCTTGAGAATGGCTTGCGCGTCACGGGTGGCAGGGCTTCTTCTGTCAAAAGTGTTGATGAGCGTTGCATATTGATTGAGCCTTCAGAAGCGTCATTCAT
>JBLNFG010001243.1:0-6426 GCA_050263495.1 Myxococcales bacterium
ATGATGCCCCCATCCGCCCGGACGCGCGCTGCGCGCGACGCCCGGTCGACTTTCCCCCAAAGCCATGCTCGCGCTGCGCGCTGCGCGTGGCAGGGGGAAGTGTTGGAACACGACGGCCAAAAGCGTCACTCCTCGGGCGCCTCGTTCACTTGCCGCCTGCGGCGCATGCCCAGCTTCGCTGGTCACCGTGGCCCTCCGTGGAAAGCTCCACTGCCGTGGACCTTTACCACTCCGGGTCACTCCTCGGGCGCCCCGCTCGCTTCGGTTTCAGCGCTTTCGCTGCGGGAATCAAACTGATTGGCGCTCTAGGGATGACGCTGGCTGGCTTGAGTCGAGGTTGGCGCTGCCACACGTGCAGTCGAGACAGCCATGCGTAGCGCACGTCGCGCAACTTCGTTCCACTTGGCGCCGCAGTGCGCGACGAGCGCGGTGCAAGCGAACCGTTGCGTTGTTAGTTGTGATCTTCAGCGTTGCCGCGGCTTCTGATAGCGGCAAGTTCTCTAGATCAATCATCTGCAGAATCTCTGCGTACTGTGGCTTCAAAGTCGGCAGCAGGGTATTTACGCACAGTCGAATCACCTTGCGCAACTCAGGACCGGGCTGGACTAGCGCTTCCTCGCGTTGGCGATCGAGCGCACGCTGCTCAGCCGTCTGCTGACACGAGTAGTCCACCATGGCGTTCCGCAGCAGTCGGTAGAACCACGCCACCACGCTCTCGGACTGTCGAACCGCGCCGCCCTTCTCGGAGCCCCGAACAAAAGCCGCCTGCAAGATCTCCTCAGCGGCCACTCGACTCGGAACGCGTGCCTCAACGAAAGCCAAGAACTCGCAGTAGCTCGAGACTAATCGAGTGGTGTTTTCGGCGCTGGGAGGCTTGGGGGCGGTGCCCTGCATCGGACATTTAAAATTACCATGAGTGCGACGTCGCTGACAGCGCGCGCACGCTTCTGAAATTGCGCGAGCTCGCGACTGCTTGGGTTGAGACGGAATTGTGCAACGACAGGCGCCGTGAACGCCGCGTGACGCGACTGCCGCCTTCAGTGGAGCGCCCCCATGCGCGCAGTCGGAGGACCCCAGTCCTTCGGATCAGCAAGACGCGTTGAGGTGAGCCTGCTTCGGTGTGAGATTATCTGCAGTACAAATCAGTTCGTCGCCGCGTCCTCTTTCGGTGGGAGTTCGAGCGAGATGAACGAGCCTTCGGTCATTTCCGAAAGGCCGCAGGCTGGTTCGAGCCGCCAAGCCACGTTCTGCTTTCCGCCATTTTCGGCAAACACCTGGAGCCGCAAGCTAGCTTGCGTTGCACGTCGCTCTGCTACGCTCGCGCCAGCCTGCTCCAGATAGTGATTCACGCGGTCGAGATAAGTTGACGGAGGGGTGTTGCCCTGGATTTGGGCGCAGGTGCGGGTGCCTTGGACGTCGAAGGCGACGCTTGGCGTTGGACCAAACAGGATTCTTCCCGTGCCAGTCATCGTAAACAATGACAGTGACACGTCGGTGTGGACCAGTTCCCAACGCTGCAGGTCGTCGGACGGGACGATGCGAGCGAGGAACGAGCCAGCCCCGCCCAACAGCGCTTCGCTCTCTGGCCACTTCGGACGCGGCCAACGATCAACGATCATCTGCAACAGTCCACGAATCGGCTGTGAGGCTTCCCTGGGGACTACGAATGAGAGCGAGCCGGCTGCACTGGTCGCGTCGAACTCAGCACCAAGCTCCCATCCCAGGCGCTGAGCCATCGGCCTCACCGGTTGGTGGACGAACGTCACGGTCCATTGCGAACCGCCACCTCGAGCCGAAGGAAAGTAGCCTATCTGGGTTGTTGCGGTGGTTGGCGAGGCGTCGGAAACGCCAATCTCGATCATCTGGTTGCGGCGATGCACCGAGAAGAGAACATCACGCCAACGCCCTCTACCGAGCCGCGCTTCGGCTGCGTTGACGGTGACAATGCCGGCATTCCGCTCCACACGCACGCCAGCTAGGGAGAGCTTGCCGAAGACACGCTGTGAGTACTCCACGTTTACGTCCGCGACGGAGATCGCGTTGGTGCTCCAGTTGGTCGACGCCAGAACACCATCGAGAATGGTGGATGGATCCCCGGAGAGAATTAGCTGGCACCGCTGAATGTTGACTCTGACTGACCCCAACAGTGCGCTGCCAACCTTCAACTCGTCGATCCGCCCGGTAACGAACGGAGCGTCACGAACCTGAAACTTGATTCCGCGCATCACGGTCGAGAAGGGAGTGTTGGAAACGCTGCCCGGTTCAATGAGCACCCCCTGCTGAGACAGGAGCTGACGCACCCGATAGGGTACCGCCGACTGTGCGCGGTATCCGACGACACAGGTCGCGACCACCAACACAAGGGCGGCACCACCGAGCATCAAGCTAGAACGGAGTTGGCGAAGAGAACGCATTGGGGTGTCAGCGTGGGTCATTGGAGGAAGTGGGCACGTTCTGCCGAACGTTGTTCGCTGGCTGCAGGCGCCCTGTGTCGTCAGAGATTCTGCAACGCTCACCGCGTGCGAGAAAATCCTAGTGGACATCCTCTCAGCCGAACAAGACAGTTCTTCCTCGGTTCCATTCGCTTTCGGTGAGGTAAAGCCATTGCTGTGCGCCTTCTGCGACTGATCTGCGGGGTCGGGTGTTTGGTACGCGAAGCAGCTCCCGGAGTGGTCATCCGTGTCTTCAATGGTCCCCACGCTTCGCCCGACGGCCAAGGTCTTCTGCGTGCGTGCAGGCGTCTGTCGACCGTGGTGCAGGTCGGCTGCCTGACAGTTGCCGCGACTGACGCACGGCAGAGGTCGGGGCTTAGGTGTAGACCATTCCGCCCCGTTGGAGAGGTCATTGACACGTACCGCACGTGAGCGTGCCTCGTCTTGGAACAATGCATTGCTCCCGCCACACACGTCGCAAGGCCGAATTCCATGTCGTGCTGTGGATAGACGGCTCCGCCCAGGTGAGCTCCACCTCCTTAGTTCCCCGAAAAAATCTCGTCCCAGGCAAACTCACCACCCTGCGTCATCCACACCGGCAACGCCTAGGAGAGCCGACCTATCCTAACTGTTGAATAACTTTGAGGAACTCTGGAATACCGACGGCCCATTGGCCGCGCCTTACTTACGTAGCGCCCGAAGATCAGCGTGGAAAATTCAAGCCACGTGAGGACGCTTGTTCACCACACTCGATGGGATTGCTCGGTCGAATGAAAACTAACTGAGCTATGGTGTCGCGCCTTGGACACTTAGCGACGTCTCAGCCTGAGACGCGTGTTGTTCCATGATTTCGCTGTGTCGTGACTGCCCAGGTTTCGCAGAAGAACATGAATGGCGGCCGCACTAACGCCCAACGGCGATGTCTTGACAGACAGGAATGAGAAGGAAGCCAAGAACCGTTGACGGTGCCGTGCCTCACACGCTAACACGTGCGGCCCAATCGAATCGATGATCCCATGAAGAAGCCACTTTGGTCGAGTCTGAGTCTAGCCATTGGCGTCCTTGCTGTGGCACGCGTTGGCTCGGCACAGGTAGATCCGGCGCCGACTGCGAGCGAATCGGCGGGCGCGCCCGGCACGTCCTCAGACCCTTCAACAACTTCGACGGGTTCGGGAGCGCAATCTACTGGGTCGCAAAACGGTAGAGATTCCAACAATTCGGGTGGGCCTGTCGGCTCTTCCGGACCTGGCGGTGCAGCTGCTGACTCCGACGAAGAAGAGGAAGACGCGCGAGGCAGTGATGGTGAGGACCCGCCCGGCAAAGATTCGAAGGGCAAGAAGGCAAAGAAGAAGAAGGGCGACAAGAGCGGCAAGGACGATAAAGACGACAAGGACAACGAGGATGCGGTGTTACCCTGGGAGGCCAAACCCAAGGTCAAAATCGGCGGTCTAATCAACGCTGAGTTTTCCATCAACGACGCGCCCGAGATCCCGAATTACGATTTCCGTCTAAACAACGCGCGCATCTATCTGAGTTGGCAGCAAGGATCGTGGCTCGATGCCCAAGCGGAGATCGAGCTCTCACGAGACCGCGATCGCAAGGCTTCGTCCTGGGCGCCGATGCGAGATGCCTACGTCCGAGTCTCCCCGGATCGGGCATTTCGGATGCGTATGGGCCAGTTTAAACGGCCCTTCGGAGGCCTTCAACTCATCTCGCTGAAGGAGCTGAAGCTCATCCGGCGCGGCATTAGCGACACCTGGATTAACGAAGAACTCAACTACGGCGAGCGCGATGCTGGCTTTCAGCTCGAAGGCAAATTCGGCAAATGGTTTGGGCTCAGCTACGCGGTTGGCGTGTTCAACGGGTCTGGGCGTAATCGTCGCGATCTGGATCCTAATGGCACGAAAGATCTCGTGGGCCGCGTCGAGGCACACCTCGGCAAAACGCTCCGCGTTGCCTATAACGTGGCAAACAAGCGATTCGATCAGAGCTATCCGGACTATGCGCGCTACCCAAGCTCAACTTGGATGAGTGGTGCAGATGTTTTGGTCGAAGCGGGCGGCTTCTATGGCTACGTGGAAGGTCAGTATGGTACGAATTACCAATCGATTGATCAGTACCACACAGCCTCGGCACTAGCGCTCTTGGCTTATAGGATCCCGATCACACCATTTTGGAAGCTTGCATTGGAGCCATTGGTGAAGGGCGAGGTTCTGAGAGTCGAGACGGAAGTCCGCGATCGACAGATCTTCAACGGCACGGCTGGTGCCAATCTCTACGTGGGCGACATCTTTCGCCTGATGATTCAGGGCGAATGGATCTCCACTAAGGGCGTCATCCCAGAGAACCTGGCTGAGGCCCGACCCGAAAAGTGCCTAATAGTTCAAGGCAGCATGTTTACCCGATAGTTGGGAGACCTACGTTGATTCTCACCGTTCGAGAGAGCTTTCGTCGGTTGCATTACCGACTCATCCGCCTCAAGTTGCTGCGCGAGCATAGCTTCGGTCAGTTGACTCTAGGCTACCGGCTGTTGCACATTCGCCCGCTTTCGGGCCTGGTGCTGTCCGCGCCTGCCGCCATGTTCGTGGCTTGGTACTCTGGCATGGCAATCTCGACGCATCGAAGCCAGAACAGCGTGACTCAGTCCGAGGAGCCGCTCACTGCCGAGGTGTTTCAGCTCCATCTGCACGATCACCTGACGCAAGACGTGCGACGCCTCCAGATGGAGGAGCCCAATGTGCGGTCGGAGTTGCCAACTTACAATTTGGTCGTGCGGAACGATCGGTTGAGCCAACTCGACGCGATGCTGCCTCCTGACGAGGGCAAGGCGAACTACGTCGAAGGGTTCCTCGAACACAAGAACCGGATTTACGAGGTCGAGGCGCGTTACCGTGGCGCGAAGCACTGGCATTGGGCCAACGCGCAAAAGTCCTGGAAGATCCGGGTCAAGGGCAACCACCTGATGTTCGGGGGATTGCCGACCTTCAACTTCGTCAACACGCCGGATCCGATGCCCTTCAACGAGCAGATGGTGCTCGACGTCGCGCGCAGTGAGGGGTTGCTAACCCCCTCGTACTACCCGTTTCGCTTGCAGCTAAACAGCGCGTTTCTGGGCGTCTACTTCTTCGAAGCTCAGGCTGACGAGGGACTGTTGCGACAATCCCACCGCATGCCGGGCAGCATCTACTCCGGTGCCGGCGCGCCGATCAACCAGACCACGCAGGTAAGCAGCCTATGGGAGTCTGCCGAGAATTGGAAAAAAGTTGGTGCGTCTGGAGACAAAGAGGAACACGACGTCAGAGAGCTGGCCGGGCTGCTCCATGCGGTCAACCAGAGCAACGCGGTCGAGTTCGCGGCTTTTGCTGAGACGGCGCTCAATGTTGAGAAGTTCGCAACCTTCGACGCCGTGGATGTGGTGTTCGGAAACAATCAGCACGACTACCACCAGAACCACAAGCTCTACTTTGATCCGTACAAGAACCGATTCGAGCCAATCGCCACCGATTTTCGCGACATGGGGCACGAGCGGCAGCTGAACCGTACCGAAAACCCGCTGCTGCTACGACTCAAGCAATTGCCGGATTACCTGACTCGACGCAATCGCAAGGTCTACGAGTTGGTCACGGGCAGCTGTTCGAGTGCGTCGGTTGCAGATCGCACCAGCCATTGGATTGAGCTGTTGGCGGTCGACCAGGCACGCGATCCGTACTGGGACGCCTATGAGCTGCTCCCCGTGATGGGCACCTACTATCGCCAGTTGGTTCGCCCCATGAACGAGGAACGTCAATCCACGGCGTCTCAGATGCGTTTGCGGGAACACGGGATCCGTGCCGACTACCTGCGCAAGGAGCTTGAACGGCTCGAAGTGTCGGCAGCGCTGGTGGTCCCCTCCCCCGATCCTGCCCAGCGCAAACCTAAGCCGCGCTGGGGCAAGCCGGTCATTGAGCAATTCGAGTCGAAGCTGAGCGTCACCGTCGATGGTTCCGGTGGCTTC
>JBLNFG010001244.1:0-5762 GCA_050263495.1 Myxococcales bacterium
GACGGCATTAGCTCGCGCGACGATGAGGTCTGGGCAGGATATGCTGCACTGCTTGAACAAGTACCAGACACACCGGCATGGCGCAGCCGCTGTCGCTGGTTCTGTGAGAAGCGGGTGGCACTCGCCAATGATCCGGTACGTGAGCTAGTTGAGTGGGCGCGCATCGAGAAGGAACGCTTCGGCGACGAAAAGGAGTCTAAACGCCTTTTCGAGCAGGTGCTGCAAATTGATTCGGAGCGACTTGACGTTTGGGTAGAGCTCGCGCGGCTGCGTCGTGAGTCCGGCGACGCTGAGCTATTGGATGAAGCACTGGCACACCTTGCGCTCTTATCCGACGAAGCTGGTCGCTACGATGTGCTGGTTGAACGCGCTCAACTGCTCGGAGGGCCCTTGCGCCGTCCGGACGAGGCACTTGACATCGTCGAGTCCCTAATCTTGGCGCGTCCCGGGGATCCAGCGCTGCTGACCATCGTGAGTCGCACGTTGAATGACGAGGAGTGCCGATCACGGGGAGCACAGCTTCTGGATCGAGTCGCAAGCTCAGTGATAGACCCCGCCGCTCGCGCTGAAGTCCTCGAAACGTTGATCCGAATAACGGCTACGACCGAACACTTCGAGGAATCGCGCGCGGATTGGACGCTCAAGCTGCTCGATACCAAGACCGACGACCTAGAAGCAACCCTGTCCATTGCATTGCGCATGTTGGCAGAGCTGCCGGCGCAGGCGGCACTCTGGGACCGCGCGGAAAAAGCCGCGCGCAAGCTTACGCGACCAGAGCCCGTGATTCAGGCCTACGAGAACGCGCTGGATCGCGCTCGCAATACCGAGTTGGCTGAAGAGGTGGGACGGCGCTTGGTCGACTTCCACGAGGAGTGGTCCGAAGACTCCGGACAAGCAGTGAAACTGCTGGAGCGTGTCTATTTGGCTAGCGGCGCGGAATGGGCGTTCGATCGCCTGAAGCTCGCCTTCAATGCTTCGGGCCGTTGGAACGAACTATTTGCACTCTACGACCGCGCTCTCGAACGAACGAGCGATCCACAGTATCGGACAGAGGTGTTGCGGGAAGCCGCAATGGCGGCCAAGGACTTTGCCAATGATCCGGATCGCGCCATCCACTATTTCGTCCAGTTGGACGAGCAAGCACCAGGAGACGCGCGCGTTGAAGCGGCCATCGAACGACTCTACGAGCGCCAGGGGCTCACGCGGCCGCTGATCGATCTGCTGACGCGACAGATGCAGTCCGCGAGCGGAGAACCGCTGCATCAGTTGCGGGCGCGCGTGACCGGGCTGTGGATCGACATCGACGAGCCGTTGCCGGCCTACGCGATCATCAATCAGATGTTGGCGGACCGCCCAGACGCTCCCGAAGCAATTGCATTGCTTGAACGACTAATCGAGCTTCCCGTCGCTCGCGAATCGGTATTTCCAGGGGCGCTCAGCACCGAAGAGAAGAAGGAACGCAAGGGTAAGCCGTACAGCGTTCGGGACAAAGCAGCATTGGTTCTGCGCCGCTACTACGAATCGGTGGGGCGTACGGCGGACGTGGTGCGGATGTTAGAGATTGAGGTCGAACACGCCGTCGACGACGCGGGCCGGACCGAGAGACTGAAGCGCATTATCCGCATGCGTCTCGAAGAGCTCAATGACCCACAAGGCGCGTTCGAAAATCTGACGAGCCTAGTCGCAATCGAGCCGGCGCTCCAAGAACACCGACAGTTGCTCGAGGAACTCGCTGCGCGCACGGAACAGCGCCAGCGCCAAGCAGCATTGCTCGCCGAAATCGCGGAGCGCCACGGGGTGTCGCCGTTGGGCTTGGTTCTGCGTCTCGAATCTGCCGATGTGTTGCGCACCCACGTGGCCGACTACCCAAAGGCCATTGCGCTCTATGCGCAGGTCCTCAAGGAAGCCGGTCAGGAGCAAACCACCGCAGCCCTCGAGTCCCAGCCGGCTCAAAGTGAACTCGCACTGATTGCCGCTAGGCAGCTCGATCAGTTACTCGAGCAAGCAAATCGACCAGGCGAGCGTGCCGATGTTCTGCAGCGTCTGGCCACTCTCGAGAACAGACCAGACGCACGCCGCCGCGCATTATTGCTCGCAGCCGATGTGTCACTGAATGCGCTCGGCGATTCGTCGCGCGCAGTGCACCTGTTCCGAGAATGCCTCGAAGACGATATCGACGACAGCCAAGCGCGAGATGGCTTGATCGATGCGTTAACGCACGCCGGGCAAACCGAAGCACTAATCCAGGAGCTGGAAGCTCGCGCCACGCGCAATGCAGATGACGCCGCAGCACGGCGCGACCGGGCACTGGTTGCTCGACTCTACGAGAAGCCTCTTGGTCATCTAGAGCACGCCATTCTGGCCTGGCGGCGCCTGCGCAAGTTGCACGGCCGCGACGTCGAGAGCTTCGACGCACTGGTCGCCTTGTTGACCGCCAGCGAATGGTACGAGGATCTGGCTTCTTTGCTCAGGACAGACGCGAGCGTGGAATCAGACCCAGCGCGCGCGGCGGATCTGCGCCGGCAATTGGGCAACCTGTATCGAGAGCGGATCGGCGACCCCATTGAAGCCGTGCGCGCCTACGTTGCGGCTGAAGACTGGGAGCTCTCGATCAGTGTCGTACGAGAGAATCGCTCTGACCGCGACCTAGCGCGAAAGGTCTGTCGCGAGGTGTTCGATCTGGCCGTACATCGCTGGAAGGAACACGGCGGTGATCCGTCAACACCCGCGGCGCTGGCCGGAGCCTGGGCCTTAGCCGAGCTGGGGTTGAGACTTCGAGAAGCGGGGGCTTACTCCGAGGTGGTGGCCCTGCTCCTCGAGGGCGCTAGTTTGCCATTCCACCGTTCAGAGCGCCGAGCGTTGGAGCGAGATGCGGCCTACCTGTGTTCGGATCAACTCCAAGATCGAGCGCAGGCAATCCAAATCTTCGAACGGATCTTCGCGGAAGACTCGAGTGACGAAATCGCGATCTCTTCGGTTTCGCGATTTGCCCGCCTACTCGAGGAGGAAGGACGCCACGCCGACGTGGTGTCACTCTGGGAAGACCAGGCCAAGGTACGGCTTCAGCTGGGTGACCGCCCCACCTCAGCGGCACTCTGGGTTCGTGCTGCCGCTCTGGCCGAGGAGCGATTGCTCAATACCGACCGAGCAATCGCCAACTATAAGCAGGGTGCGGATCTTGGATTAGATGCCGCGCTCGAAGCGCTTGCACGGATTTATACCAGTCAACGCGAGTATCTCCTCGCAGCAAATTTCCTCGAACGCCTGTGCGCGCAGTCGAGCCGCGAGGCCCTCGGCGATCGGTCACTGCAACTGTCAGAGGTGTATCTAGCCGCGATGTTGCCGGACAAGGCGCGAGCCTGTCTTGAGCACGCGTCCGCAAGGGCACTTCACGTCGGGCCCGTTCGCAGGCGTCTGAGCGACTTGTACCTCGAAGCGGAACTCTGGGAACAACTGGCCGCTCTCTACGCCCTAGAGGCGCAACGGGCTTCGGACGCTAAGGAGCGGTTCCGCCTAGTGGACGCCGCGGCGCGCGTCCATGTGGAGAGGCGGAAAGATTGGTCCGCAGCGGTTCCGCTGTTGGAGCAGGCTGTCGACCTGGACCCGGAAGACGCGACACTGCGCCTGCGCTTAGCTGAGGCGCTCATGCAGTCGAACAGGCCGGAAGATGCCGCCGCTGTGCTGCGCAGCCAGCTCGAACGCTATGGGGTACGACGCCCGAAGGAGCGCGCCGTAGTCCACTTTGCGCTGGCGCGTGCACTTCTGGGGCAAGACGACCGCTCTGCGGCGCTCGAAGAGCTAGTCCATGCGAGTCGAATTGATCCAGCACACCCAAGAATTCTGCACTTGCAGGCGCGCTTATCGCTCGACATGGGAGATTACTCTCGAGCCGAGCGCACCTACCGAGCACTACTACTCGTGCTCGGACGTCAGCACGATCCGGAAGCCCCGAGCAGAGCGGAGGCCCTTCTCGATCTCTCGATTATCGCAGCGAGGAACAACGATCAGCAACGAGCCTCTGAGTCCATCGAATCAGCCTTCGAGGCAGGAATGGAGTCCACGCACGAGTCGTTGGCACTCGAGCGCGGCTTACGCGCCCTTGGTCGGTATGATCTACTCGCGCGTGCCCTGCGTGAACGACTCGATCGCATTGCCGATGCTGGATTGAGCGCGTGTACGCTAGGCGAGTTGACGCGGATCCACGCCGAGCACCTTGCAGATCTCCGCGAAGTAATAGGCGAACTGAGGCAGAGAGCCGAGGCGATCGAATCCCAGGTCGAGAAAAGCGCGCTCGGGGACGAACAGGCGTGGTCTGCGCTTGGACGAGTCTATCAGCTGCTGGGCGACGTTGCAGCCGAGTCCCGAATCGCCGAGCGAAGAGTCCGTGCATGGCTCACGGGCGACATGGTGATCGAAGATCCCGAGCCTCTCTACCGACTGGCGGCCACCCGCCTCGAACAATCGGGAACGCGCGACGAAGCGGCCGAGTTGCTGTCGCGAGCCGTTGAAGCAAAGCCCGATTACGAACGACTGGACAAGATGCTGGCGCCAGTGCTGAGTGAAGATCCCGAATGGGAACAGGGACTACAGCTCCTGGAACAGGTGGCGCGACGTCTAGGTCGCACTGATTTACTCGCGCGCGCGCTCACGGTGCGTCTACGTTCGGCGAGTGCAACGCCCGCGCATTACGAAGAAGCGCTCCTATTAGCGCGCAAGGCGTCTGACCAGGTGAGCCTTGAGCGGCTACTCAACGAAGCCACGGTAGGCGCACTCACCGAACGCTTGCCGCGCTCCGCCCGTGTCTCGGCCGAACTCGAGCTCGCGGACATGCTGGCGGCACGAGGGGAAATCGATCGAGCCTTAGTGCTGCGGGAAAGCGCCGCGGAGTACGTCGACGCGGCGGAGCGGCGGCGCTTGCTCCTGGAAGTCGCGAGGATTGCCAGCGAGCGACTGCAAGACGAACGTCGAGCGTCGGTGATTTACCAACGCTTGCATCAAGAGTCGCCCGAAGATCCGAGTATCTATCGTCCATTGCTCGATCTGTTGCGTAAACTCAACGATACCGAACGCTTGTCTGCGGTTATCGCTCGAGCCCTGGAATTCGTTCGGGACCCCGAAGATCGCGTCACGCTGCAGTTCGAGCAGGCCAAGCTAGCACTTGCGCACGGAGATACAGGGGCGGCGGCGGACGAACTACGTGAGCTGCTCGCCGAGAATCCGCAGCAAAGCGAGGCTGCGCTGTTGTTAGCCGGAATTCTCGAACGCAGTGGAAGGGTATCGGAGCTAGTCGGGTTGCTTTCGCAGCAATTCGAGTTCGTGAAGCAGACGCGAGACGCAGAGGCGATTCGCAATCTCGGAATGAAGATTTGCGGACTGTACGAGCAACAGAACCGCTTCGACGAGGAGATTGCCGTACTCGACGTCGTGCTTGAATGGAACCCACAGTACGCCGAGGCATTGCTGGCCTTGGCCCGCGCCGCGGAGCAGACGGGCGATCTGGAGCGCGCCGCACAGGCACTCGAATTTCTCTTGTCGCTCCCTCAACCATCTGGCGCGGCACAACTCATCGAACGTTTGATCTGGTTGCGGGAGCGGCTTGGCGACGAAGCCGGAGTAGAACGGGCAATGTTGCACGCCTTCGAGGCCAATCCCCGGGACATGGCGCTCTGCGACGCGCTGGTAGCTCGGCACCAAGCGCGCGGTGATCTCGCGTCAGCGGCAACTGTGCTGGATCGCGCGGCGCGGGCGCGCCCAGATGACCT
>JBLNFG010001245.1:0-8891 GCA_050263495.1 Myxococcales bacterium
AAGAGCGTACTCGACGTAGGGGCTGGCGTCGGGCATTGGCGGAGGTGGATTGAAAAGCATCACCCATCCGTCAAATACCTCGGCACTGAGGTGAGCGGCGCCATGTGCAAGAAGCACGGGCTGCTACAGAAGGATATTGCGCGGTGGCGGGATCGCAAAAAGCATGACCTGATCGTTTGCCAAGGTGTCCTGCAGTACTTGCCGGATCCGGACGTGGCCCCTGCAGTGGCGAACATCGCCGCAATGTCCAAAGGGCTGCTCTATCTCGAAATTACCACTCGTCAGGATCTGCGGGAAAATTGCGACCTCGAACGCACAGATCAAGACATTTTCATCCGAAACGGTTCTTACTACCGAGGCATCCTAACCAAGCATTTCGTCAACATTGGGGCAGGCTTGTGGTGGGTCAAGGATCGTGAAGGCCCCTTCTACGAGCTCGAGGTCACTGCCGCGACGAAGTAAGCCTGAGAATATCCATCAACAGGAGTCTATCCGGATGTCCGCCGCAAAGCAGTTCGTGCGTCCACTCATCACCGTCACGTTACTTGCCGTAACGGTGCTTGGCCTAATCAACGTGTACGGGGACAACGCCGAAGTGTTGCTTCTGGCTAAACGAGCTGCGTGCGACGGACAGGAATGCCCCACTCAACTCACTCGACTTGAGCGCAATCCACTGGGTCAAACCTTCGACATTGTTGCGGAACCAAAAGGGGCCCGGAGGCGCACTGTGACCACCACTGTCAAATGCGCCCGCACGAGAGTATTGATCGGCGAATGGGAGTGCCACGCCCAGAAATAGTCCGACCCCCTGCAGTAGCCGGGTTGTTCTATCCCCAGGATCCGGGTGAGTTGACTCGCTCGGTTGACGCGCTCCTCGATCGCGCGGAGGTGAAGCGAGTAGAGGGGCGCCTTGTGGGACTGATCTGCCCGCATGCGGGGTACCTCTACTCCGGCGCCGTGGCGGCGAGTGCCTATCGACTGTTGCGCGATCGAGAGTATCGATTGGTCGTCGTGATGTCCCCTAGCCATCGAGTGGCCTTTCGGGGGCTCGCCCTGCCCGACTGCAGCGCTTTCGCGACTCCCCTCGGGCGAATTCCGCTCTGGTCTGGTTGCGAGCAACTGCGACATCAGCGCCCGTTTGTGCTCGACTCGCGTCCGCACGCTTTAGAACACGCAATCGAAGTCCACCTCCCGTTTTTGCAGCGAACCTTAGGAGACTTCGAGTTAGTGCCCATCGTGTTTGGCACGTCAGACGAGTTGATTGACTTCACACCTCTGCTGTCGCTCGTTCAGCCCGACACACTCTTCGTGGTGAGCACTGACTTAAGCCACTATATGCCCTACCAGCGCGCCAAAGAGGTCGATCAGGCAACGCTAAACGTGTTCCTGTCGCGCGACGCTGAGGCTGCACACCATGCAGAGGCCTGCGGAAGCGGTCCAACCGCCACTCTGCTGGGGCTGGCGCGCAGTCTTGATTGGTCGGTGCATCTACTTGACTACAGGAATAGCGGTGACACCGCGGGCGATAGGTCCCGCGTAGTTGGATACGCTTCGCTGGCACTCACGGCGCGCTGAACCCGTTTACTTCTGCGCCGCGACCTCACGAACGCTGAACGTCATGCCGCACCCGCAACTCTTCTCTTCCTGAGGGTTGCTGAACTTCAAGCCTTGATACATGAGCGATTGCTTCGCGTCGATGACGCTGCCATCGATGAAGCGGAGGCTTCGCTCATCCACGAAGACGCGCACGCCGTCGAACTCATACACAATGTCGCGCTCCTTGGGCTCACCCTCGACGAGATCCGTGACGTAGCTGTAACCGGCGCACCCTCCGCCTTTAACTCCCACCCGCAGAACGGCCTCCGGTTGCCCCTTCTGAAGTCGACGTTGCTTGACCCAAGCCACTGCTGCGGGTGTAAGCCGCACTCGCGGGCCCGGCGCTCCCGAAGCGTCTACAGCATTCGTAAGTTCATCGGTCATGTCCATCTCTAGAGGCATGGGGTAAAGAAAGCGGTCTGTAAAGGGCCGCCACTGGAGCTCCGAAGGGTTTATCAGCACAGCAAAGGTGCCCGACTCGGGTGTACGAGTCCAGCGAGCTGAATGAAGTACACCGAGAGCGACAGTGTTGCGGAGCGTGGGCTGGCCGAGCTCCGTGAGCTGGACGAAGTACAGTGAACATTGCGGTGGCCGCGTCAACGGACATGCGGTGGCCGCGTCAGCGGACATGCGCCGACTCGACGTGCAGCAGGGAATTCGATAATCGCTTCGTACTCTGGCTAGAGCAAACCCAGGGCAAGCCGCGCCGCATCGGACATGCGCGACCTGTCCCAGGGCGGATCCCACACCAATTCGGTCCGAACCACAGCTGCGCCAGAAATCTTCCGGACGAGGTCGTGCGCCTGACGAACTAGAACCCCTGCGACAGGACACCCCGGGGAGGTCAAGGTCATATCTATCTCAACCCGTCGTTCGGGAGTGACGTTGACTCGGTACACGAGACCCAGGTCATAGATGTTCAACGGGATCTCTGGGTCGTAGATGCTGCGCAAACCGGCGATTACCTGCTTCTCTAGGGTGCTCGGCTCGATTGATGTGGCTGGGCTGAGACCTTCGTCTTCGAGCACGTATCGCGAAGGGACATCGTCCGCTACGGACTGGTTGAGCACCGTCAGTCGTTTGCGTCCAAAGACGTCGCTCTGGCTCATACCAGAGACCTCCTGCTCGTCCCAGCTGGGTAGGAAACCATCACTCACTTCTCCTCACTCGACGCCTTGGCTTGACCAGCAAGCGCTGCATCTAGGGTGTGCCAGGAAAGGGTCGCACACTTAACCCGCATTGGGAACTCGCCTACCCCCGAAAAGGCCCGCAGCTTTGGTGGCAACGCGTTTACTTCGTCGAGCTTTCCGTGCACGACCAGACCAACAAAGTGTTGGAATAGCTCTTGAGCCTCTTGGCGCGTCTGCCCCTTGACCGCCTCGGACATCGTTGAGGCGGAAGCCATGCAGATGGCACAGCCGGAGCCCTGGAACCCAATGTCCACAATCTTGTCGTGCTCGCACACGAGCCTCAGTTGAAGCCGATCACCGCAGAGCGGGTTGTGCCCGTCCGCTGAACACGTCGCGCCCTCGAGTAGCTTGAAGTTTCTCGGGTGGCGACCATGATCCAGGATCAGCTCCTGGTAAAGATCTCGCAATTCCGACATTAGTCGAACATCTCCTTCACACGCCGGATCCCGTCTACCAAAGCCGCTACGTCACTCTCGTTATTGTAGATGCCGAATGACGCGCGGGCGGTCGCTGCGACACCCATGCGCTCAATCAACGGCTGCGCGCAATGGTGCCCAGTTCGGACTGCTATTCCGTGTACATCGAGCACCGTCCCAATGTCGTGCGGGTGGACGTGCTCGAGGACGAACGAAACTACGCCCACTTTCTCTCTGGCCGTTCCAATCAGTCGCAGTCCCTCGATCTTGGAGAGCTCCGACTGCGCCAACTGCAGCAGATGCTGTTCGTGCTTCCCGATCCACTCGAAGCCAATCTCTTCGACGAACTTGACTGCCGCGGCAAGACCAACGGCTCCCGATATGTTCGGAGTTCCAGCCTCGAAACGCCCAGGCGGCTCGTTATATATGGTCTTATCGAAGCTGACACTGAGAATCATGTCTCCGCCGGTCTGGTACGGAGTCATGCCTTCGAGCAACTCCCTCCGGCCGTATAGGATGCCGGTGCCATCGGGGCCATACAGCTTGTGGCCACTCCAGACATAGAAGTCGCAACCGAGATCTTTCACGTCCACGGCCAGGTGCGGCACCGCTTGTGCACCGTCTACTACCACTACCGCGCCCACAGAATGACCGAGCCGAACGAGTTCTTTCGCCGGCAAAATGGTGCCAAGTGCGTTGGAGACATGAGCGAAGGCAAATATCTTCGTCCGGGACGAGAGCGTTTGCTCCACCGCCGTTAGCGTGACTTCACCGCTGTCCGTAACTGGAATTACCTTCAACGTCGCGCCCGTCCGGTCACGGACGACCTGCCACGGCACAATGTTCGCGTGATGCTCCAGCCCGGTTATCACGATCTCATCACCCGGCCCAAGCCGGTCCATCGCATAGCTTTGGGCAATGAGATTGAATCCCTCCGTCGCCCCGCGAACATAGATCACTTCACGCGGATCCGTCGCGCCAATGAACTTTCCGATTGTGGAGCGCGCATCTTCATAGCGTTTCGTGGCGCGTTGCGAGAGTGTATGTACGCCCCGATGAATGTTAGCGCAGTCGCGCTCCCAAACGTCGCGTACGGCATCGATCACACACCTCGGCTTCAGCGCGGTCGCAGCGCTGTCCAAATAGACGAGCGGACGACCCCGAATCTCCTGATGGAGAGCCGGAAATTGCTCACGCACCTGTGACGTCGTCAGCGTGGCGCTCGGGCTGTTCTGTCCCCGGCCATCGATCTGCGGCTTGGCATCAACTGCAATCATTGGCCCAACCTCTCACTCTGCGGTGCGGTACCTTCCACGCTCGCGGATAGAGCTCGCTCGACATCAACTCGCAAACCAGCTTCCGGACAGCGGTCGACAATTTCCTTTACGAAAGCCCAAGTGAGCACCTGCTTAGCCTGATTCTCCGCGATTCCGCGCGAACGCAGATAGAAGACTTGCTCTTGGTCCAACTGCCCCACGGTCGCACCATGGCTGCAGCTAACGTCATCTGCGTCGATCTCCAGATGTGGCTTAGTGTGAACGATAGCGGAAGGGCCCAACAGGAGATTGCGATTCTCTTGACGCGCATCGGTCTTCATCGCGCCAGCACCAACATAAATAATGCCGTCGAAAATCCCCCGCCCTTCGTCCTCAATTACGCCGCGGTAGCATTCTTTGGTCTCACCCTCGGGCTGTTCGTGCCAGACCCTCGTGTGTTGATCCACCACTTGGCCCTTGCGTCCATAATAGAGGCCATCCAGCGTAGCCTTCGCAGCCTTAGCCGCGAGTCGCACGGATAAATCGTGCCTTACCAGTCGCCCCGAGGCCGTTGCTGACCAAGAATGGTACTCGGCGTTTTCATCCAACCGGACCGTGGTCGCAGCAAATGACCACGTGGAGTTACCTTGCTCCACCCAGCGAGAATGCCTCAGTGTGGCGTCGCGTTCGACGAGAATTTCGGCAACAGCGCTCGATAGCACGTTCTCGTCCGTGCCTGAAAAGTGCCGTTCCACCAGGCTGAGCTGGCTGCCCTCGGAGACTACGACGAACACGCGTGGCAACGAGAGTGTCCCTCGACCCGCTGAGGACTCGACGATCCGCAGTTCAACGGGGCACCCCACGATGGCACCAGGTTCGGTAATGATGCACCAACCGTCTGAGAACGCTGCGTCGTTGATCGCTACAAACCCATTCTCGGTCTTGCAGAGGGCGCCGAGATGCTGTCGCACCAACGCCTCGCTCTCGATCGCCTCTTGCAGCGGCAGAAAGCGCAATCCTCTCACTTGAGCGGCGTCCGTCATTGCGACGCCGTTGACAATCCACAACACGGGTCCTTGTGACGTGACGGCTTCGGCTCCCAGAAGGGCCTTTGAGCTTACGGCCCCCTGCCCCAAAGAGAACGCTTGATTCGCGAGGGCATGCCACGGGAGATTTCGGAATGCTTCGTCGCGCTGGGTCGGAAGCCCGCGCCCCTGGAGCAAGGCTAAAGCCTGCTTTCTCCGCTCGCGCAGCCAGGAAGGGCCGCTTTCAGCGCGTCCCAGGCAAGCGTCGACCAAGCTCCGTTCGAGCGGCGTTACCTTACGCGAAACAACCTCCTCAGCCAAAGAGGTCACGCTTGCACCTCTTGACCGATCGACTCTCCCACGCCAACGGCTGCGTATCCCTGCTTCTCGAGCACTTGAGCCAGGTCCTCGCCACCGGAGCGAACGATGCGTCCGTTGTAGAGTACGTGCACATGGTCGGGTCGAATGTAATCGAGTAGCCGCTGGTAATGGGTGATCAGGAGAACGGAACGCTCGGGGCTGCGCAGTCGATTGACGCCTTCCGCGACGACTCTCAAAGCATCAATGTCGAGCCCGGAGTCGATTTCGTCGAGGATTGCAAGGCGCGGCTCGAGGATTGCCATCTGAAAGATCTCGTTGCGCTTCTTCTCACCGCCCGAGAACCCAACGTTCACGGCGCGTTGCACTAGTCCGTCATCGAGGCCCAGTGCTTTCGCTTTCTCCTTTGCCAAAGTCAAAAAATCGATCGCATCCAGTTCGTCCAGTCCGCGGTGTTTGCGCACCGCGTTTAGCGCCGCCTTGAGGAAATACAGGTTGCTGACCCCCGGCAATTCCACTGGATACTGGAAACCTAGGAACAACCCACGCCGCGCACGTTCTTCGGGGGTGAGCGGTAGCAGTTCTTCTCCGTCAAACAGCATCGTGCCGTCGGTCACCTGATACGCCGGACGCCCCGACAAAACGCCTGCCAGAGTGCTCTTACCGGAGCCATTCGGCCCCATGATGGCGTGCACTTCACCCGGCTGAATCGTTAGCTCGATGCCCTTAAGGATCGGTCGCCCCTGGACCGTTGCATGCAAATTCTCAATCTTTAACATGATATCTCCGCTAACAGAATTCTCGGCTCAGCCTACTGCGCCTTCCAGACTCACCCCGAGGAGCTTCTGCGCTTCCACGGCGAACTCCATCGGAAGCTCCTTCATCACTTCCTTGCAGAAGCCATTCACGATCAGCCCGACGGCGTCTTCTTCTGATAGACCGCGTTGGCGACAGAAGAAGAGCTGTTCATCGCTGATCCGTGATGTCGTTGCTTCATGCTCGACGATGGCCGAGTCATTCCGAACATCCACGTATGGTACGGTGTGCGCGCCGCAAAGCGAACCCAGGAGCATCGAGTCACAACGCGTGTGATTGCGAGCTCCGACCGCACTCGGCTGTACCCGAACCAGTCCGCGGTACGTGTTCTGGCCATGCCCAGCGCTGATTCCCTTGGAAACAATGGTACTTCTCGTGTTCTTCCCGAGATGGATCATTTTGGTCCCCGTGTCTGCTTGTTGCCAATTGTTGGCTAGCGCCACGGAATAGAACTCACCGACAGATTCGTCACCAATTAGGATGCAGCTTGGATACTTCCAGGTAATCGCGGAACCCGTCTCAACTTGCGTCCAAGAGATTTTTGAACGATACCCCTGACATTTGCCGCGTTTGGTGACGAAATTGAAGATTCCGCCACGCCCCTCGGCATCACCAGGGTACCAGTTTTGTACTGTCGAATATTTGATCTCAGCGCGATCGAGCGCCACGAGTTCAACGACCGCCGCATGGAGTTGATTTTCGTCGCGCATCGGGGCGGTGCACCCCTCGAGATAACTCACGTAGGTGTCGTCATCCGCAATGATCAGCGTCCGCTCGAACTGCCCCGTCTTTGCCGCATTGATTCGGAAGTAGGTGGAGAGTTCCATTGGACATCGCACGCCCTTTGGGATGTATACGAAGGTGCCATCGCTGAACACGGCAGCATTCAGCGCAGCGAAGAAATTGTCCGTAGATGGCACGACCGATCCCAGGTACCTTCGGACTAGCTCCGGATGTTCGCGAACCGCTTCGGAGAATGCACAAAACACAATACCCATTTCGCCGAGCTTGGCTTTGAACGTCGTGGCAACACTCACGCTGTCGAACACTGCATCGACGGCAATCCCAGCGAGTGCTTCCCGCTCGTGCAGCGGGATGCCGAGCTTCTCGTAGGTGCGCAAGAGTTCGGGGTCAACCTCGCTCAAGCTCTTCGGCCCTGCGCCTTTGAGTTTCGGCGCGGAAAAATAGGTGATCGCCTGATAGTTGATAGGCGGGTATTTGACCTTCGCCCAACTCGGTTCGCTCATGGTTTGCCACTGACGGTACGCCTTCAGGCGAAACTCAAGCAGCCAAGCGGGCTCCTGCTTACGTTCCGAGATCCGTCGAATAACGCTCTCGTCGAGACCGGGCGCGAAGCTTTCCTGTTCGATGTCCGTGACCCAACCTGCATCGTAGCCGGATTGGATGAATCGTTCGATATGGTCGCTAGAGGAGGTCATCGCTATTGCCTGTCGCTCGTTCATTTCGCTGGTGATACGGGTTCCGATGGGTGTTCCGCAGCATTGGCAGTACTCTTCTTCCGTTCGTTCCGCTTCGCCTCACCCCCGCCACGCCGCAATCGGAGAGGCACTAGGTCGCGCTCGAAGGGGCCAATCATATCGGCGAGGGTCACGCTCGACAGTGCTCGACGGACAATGGCATTGACTCGCGTCCAATTCGCGTGCACGCCGCATTGAGTCACGTACTCGCACGCGTCCTGACCATCCGAGCTCAATTGTCCGCAGTCGGTGAGCGCGAAGGGACCCTCCACTGCGTCGATGACATCCGCCAAGCCAATCTGCACCGCGGGACGACTCAAGCGATACCCACCCTGGGTGCCACGCTGCGATTCGACGATGTTCTGCCGCACCAAACACTTCAGGATCTTCTTGACCGCGGGTAAGGGTAAGCCCGTCTGCTCAGCTGCTGACCGAGCGGTAAAGCCGGCTGGTGCCTTCTGAGCGGCAGCGCCCAAAAGCACAATCGCGTAATCCGTCAGCCTAGTAATTCTCAACACTTACAACGAGTTCTCAATGGGTACCGTTTTGGTACGCTTTACTTGGTCCCTCCAGCCCTCGCTGTCAACTGGGTTTCGGATCCATCGTCAGTCGAGTGCATGCTTTACCGTCGCGCAGCGTGCGGGAGTCGGCCTACAGTGGCCGCCGCTACCACCACAGCCAGCGTGGGTTCAGGGCACGTGATGCAACAGTCCCGCCTGGGTGGCACACCCTGGCACAAAGGTAGGTAGGCTTTGCGTGGCTGACTCGATCTTCTTGGTGCTGGCACTGTTGTTGC
>JBLNFG010001246.1:0-2903 GCA_050263495.1 Myxococcales bacterium
ACCTCGCGCATGTTCTCAATCGAGAACGGTTGCCCGCCGATCAAGTTGGTGGACGCCTCGAGACGGATGAAGGGAATGCGCGCGGGAGTATGTTCGGCAATCAGTGCGCGTAGCCGAGCAACATCAATGTTGCCCTTGAACGGGCAAGTGCTTTTGATTTTCAGTGCCTCGTCGGTATAGATCTCGAACAGGCGCGCACCGTTCAGCTCCATGTGCGCTTTGGTGGTGGTGAAGTGATAGTTCATTGGAATCACGTCGCCACGCTTGATGAAGCCATGCGAGATAATGTTCTCGGCAGCGCGTCCTTGATGCACCGGCAATACGTATTTGGTACCGAACACCTCCTCGACGGCAGCTTGCATCCGGGCAAAGCTCTGTGAGCCAGCATAGGCGTCATCGGCGCGCAGCATGGATGAGACCTGGTTATCGCTCATGGCGTTCGTGCCAGAGTCGGTGAGCATGTCCAGGAAGACGTCATTCGTGCTCAGTTGGAAGGTGTTGAAGCCCGCGTTACGGATCGCCGCCAATCGCTGTTCGATCGGACGCAAGTGAAGCTTCTGAACTACACGCACCTTGTGCAATTCGAGCGGGATGTCCTGGCCGTTGGAGAACCGCACGACTGGACTGGACGATACATGCTGACTCATAGATGACTTACCTCTTGGCGGGAGCTGTCGGGATCAGCGTACCTCGCGTTGTGACCGCACAGCGTGCAATGGTTCCGCGCGCTCCGCAATGGGCTCCGGAACTCGTCGGAGATTCGCCACGCCTGCGCCAAAATTTCGTGATTTGCCGCCGCCCATGCCACAATTCTGCACGGATCCACGCCAGCCCGAAGAGACATGACGCGACGGACCCCTCGATTCCCGGGCTCACGCGCGAAGGACCCACTACCTACTAGACCTACGACTCAGCACTCAGACTTGGACCGGCAGAACAAACCGGGTATAGGGTGCCATGCATGTCGATCCCGACGCCCTGGAACCTCCGAGCTGCGACCAACGCGGACGGTCCAGCAATCAGGGAGCTTATCGCCCGTGTACTCGCCGAGTATGGCATCACCACCTGTGAAAGCACCACAGAGCGCGACCTTCTGGACATAGAGGCGAGTTATTGGCGAGCAGGCGGCGTCTTCTATGTGTTAGTTGAAGGCTCGAGGACGATCGGGACCGTTGCGCTGCAACGCGAGTCGCCTACCAGCTGCGAGTTGTGCCGCATGTATCTGGCTGCGTCGGACCGTGGTCGAGGGCTCGGCCGCAGGCTACTGAACCACGCGCTCGAATGCGCGCGTCAGGGTGGTTTCGAAGAGATTCGACTAGAGACGGCCGCCGTGTTGAGGGAAGCAATTGCGCTATACCGGTCCGTCGGATTCGTGGTCGAAGACCGACCACCACTTGGCGCAAACTGCGACGTCCTGATGCGCAAAAGGCTCTTGCCGACCTAATCGCAGGAGAATATGCGCGCCGCGAACGACGACTCGGCGCGCCGCGAACGACGATGCAGCGCGTGGCGGCTTACTCAGACACGGCCTTCAATGACTTGCTGGCGCTCGATGCTCTCGAACAACGCGCGGAAGTTTCCGCCGCCAAAGCCTCGATCCCCTTTGCGTTGCAGCAGCTCGATGAAGAGCGGGCCAGCCTTGGGATCGCGGAATTGCACGGCGGCCTCTCGCATGAAGATCTGGAGTAGGTACTGACGTTCCGCTTGTCCGTCGACCAATATGCCGAGTTCCTGCAACACTGCCAGGTCCTCCTCGATGTGGTTGACACCCGATTCAGTTAGCCGCTGTGGCAACACGTCGTAGTAGGACTTGGGGGTCGTCATGAACTCGACCCCGCGATCGCGCATGCCTCGAACAGTCGCCACGAGATCAGGCACTGCTAACGCGACGTGCTGCACCCCCGGCCCACCATGGTCTAGATAGAATAGATAGACCTGTGACGCTTTGAAGAACGGCTGCACTGGCTCATTGTTTGCAAACTTGAGACCTGACTCGGGGTCCCACATCACCACCGACTTCAAGCCAGAACCATTGGGCTGCCCCTTTCGTACGTTTTGCGTATGAAACTCGATGTCCCAAAACCGTTCGAACCCCATCACCTCTTCCATCCACGCCAATGCCGGCTGCAGCGTGAGGAAATTGGTCGTAATGTGGTCGACGTGGGAGATGCCGAAGCAATTGCTCTTGCGCGCAGGCTGTTCGACGCGAGCAAGGTTAGGCATAATTGGCGTGCTGCCTTCGTGCTGCACGAAACGAAATAGGGTATCCCCAAACGCCGTGGCAATGTCAAACCAGGTCACGAGCCCGCCCTCGACGAAGCGGCGCTCGATCCCAGTGATAGGGGTTGCCCCGCGTTCCGCTAGCAGCGAGAAGGCCCGTTCCGCGTCAGTCACATCAAAAACGATGCGACCGACGCCTTCGGGATGACGTTCAAGCCACTGGTAGCTTTCGCCCTTGGATCCAAGCGGCTCGATCAACACGAACCGCACCCCGCTGGCTTCCACCACACTCGCCCGCGCACGCTGTTCTAGCTCAAACTCAGGCGTCGAGATCGCAGACTCGACGAAATCCAATCTGCTAACGAAGTGCTCGCGAGACCGTTCCAGGTCGCGCACAAACAGGTGGATCGAAGCAATGCGTTGAATACCGAGCGACTCCCTACCAAGACTCATTCTTCACCTACCTGCGTCAGAGTTCGGAATCCAACAACAGTCTGCAGCACCCAGCGGATCGCGGTGTACATTTACGGTGCTGGTTCGAGCGTCACCCGTGGATGCGAAGCCGTCAAAGGCGGCATCAGCCTGGATATGAGCACCCATATGAACCGGGTGGTGCAGTTCAACGAAATCGACCAGACCATCACCGTCGAAGCCGGGATGACCGGTCCGCAACTGGAAGAGCT
>JBLNFG010001247.1:0-3083 GCA_050263495.1 Myxococcales bacterium
ATTCGAGACGGGGGCGTCGAGATAGACGTGTACCGACGCGGGAGCAAGAGCACACGTCGCCGCGATCCATTGCTCAATAGCCTTAGGCGTCTCACTCACGGCGCGGTACGTGCCGTGCACGCTCGCCAAATCTCGATGCACGCCGTCGCGACCGATCAAGACAAGTCCGCCGCTGAGTGCCGCTTCGATGCTAATCAGTACATTGAAGCCATCGACGAGGAGAACTCGGTTCGCCACTTCAGGTGGCAAAATTCGTCGTGCAAGCCGTTGTGCACGCGCCGCGTCACCACACGTGCCGCGTTGAAGCGCCTGTCGCTGCCGCACCGTCAGGCTGAAGTGATCTCCCACCAGCTTCAGTGCCGCGTCACTCGAATAGCCTCGCTCGAGTAGCCATGCGAAATGCACCGCTGCCTCGCGCAGCACCGCGTGGAACTGCACCCCAAACAGAGACTCATCTCGAGGGTGAGGACCGCGGTGCTGACGCTGATCTGGCATGAATTCGAGAGAGTCTATTCGGAACCGCGCGGAGGCTTACTCGGTTGCCTCGGGCCCTCCATCGTTGGGGGGGAGGATTGTTGGGGTCGCCCCCGATCGCCATACGATTGCGGCATCGCGCCGGGTGCTTGCGGCATCGCGCCGGGTGCTTGCGGCATCGCGCCGGGTGCTTGCGGCATCGCGCCGGGTGCTTGCGGCATCGCGCCGGGATAGCCTGGCGCTGGTGCGTATGCGGGCCTGAGTCGAGGTGGCGATTTTGCCCAGAGTCCCCCTTTCGAGAACTCCGACCAACCCCACTTCAACCAGCGCAGCAGATTGGACGCGAGCCACAGAGCCCACAGCAGGTTCAATAAGCGGAACACGACGACCGGCAGCGAAATGACCGTCGCGGTTGGGATAGCTCCGCCGATGCGATCGACGTACCAACGTAGCTGCAGAGCAACGCCTTCGTTGGCGGCGCCGGCCACGAGCATGTCGGGGTTGCTTACGAGCCCGTCGTACACCGTGCCGCACAGACAGACCAAGAACGCCAACGTGTAGATGACCAACCCCACCTGCATGAGCTTCTTGGGCCACACCCGTTGCACCGACACGCTGCCGCGCAGCGCCATCGCGAAAAACCAGCCCGCGATCAGCAACGTGACAGCGATGGGCACCTGGGTGAGCCCTACCCCGAGCAAAACCCATTGAGTGATCTTGAGTGGGTTCTTTGGGATCCGTACCAGAATGAATCCGGCTGCGATCAACATCAGCAGGTAAGACCAAAGCAACACCTTGGGACCCCAACTTGGACCCCATGTGAACAGCAGCCAGCGCTCGCGGGGGAGCTCGACGTGGAGCCGGGCATTGACGGCTTTTTCGTTCAACTGGATCTGCGGTGTACGAAACACGGTCGCTTGAGGCCGAGGTTCGTGCCAAACGAGTTGGATCCGGTGTCTGCCGGGCGCGAGCTGCATCTCGACCGTACTGCCGTTCATGCGGATCGGCTCCTCACGATTATCAATCGTCAGCGTCTGCACGGTCGAGCCGGGCTCGAGCCGCACGCTCTGAGTGTAAGCTTTGCTCACCTTCACGGATAACGACAGCGTCCCCGCCAATAGCCGATGCCCTGGGGCAAGCGTCGTCTCGACTTGCTCGATGGTTCGCGATTCACCGGGTGCGGCAATCGGTTTGCCCACTTTGACCGTCAACCGTTCGCCGGGCCACGGCCGGAATTGCGGGAAATAGTTACCCTGATCGACGCGCAGGAATGGTGCCACGCCGTCGAAGTCGCAATGCCAGAGTGCACCACAGCGCACGTGCCATTCCTCGCTCAGCGGGCGCCCGGCGATCGCGGTAAGCGTGAACTCGGGAACTTGCTTCACGACGCTCTGGTAGCTGACCTTCTCGTCGTCACGACCGAGTGCGATCAACAACTGTCCCTGTTCGACCAAGGCGTTGTTGGTCGTGACCTCTTCGCCCGTAAGCAACGGGTACCGAATGCTGATCGGATCGCCCAGCGGACTCTTGCGTGTTACCTCGGTCGTGATTCTCCAGGTAACGCCAATCTCGATGCTGCGCGTGATCTCGAGCCACGGGGGCAGCCGAGTGCCGTTGGAATACGCCGGCTCCGCTTCGCCAGGCTTTTGGTTTGGTCTGTCCTCCGCGGTAAAGTGAAGGGAATTCTCCACACGTCCGTCACGCAGGCCGTCCACGGACCAACCTACGGTTGACACCACAACGCGATGCGCCGGTGATCCCGGCGCGATAACAATCTCGTTGCTGGCGACGGGTCCCGACGTTTGCACGCGATGGCTGCCGTTCTCTAGCCGTACGTGCAGGAAGCCGTCCGATCCGAGCACCATCGCTTCCGCCGGTTTGCCGTCGACGAGAACCTTCGACGGCACCCAACTGCGCACCGGACCGGGAATTCGATAATCCGTAACACGCCCGGCGTGCACCCACGATTCAGTCTCGAGTGAACGCCGCGCAAGCTGCAACTCCAGACGTTCGACCTCGATGCAGCCGTCGCAATCCGGCGTGCGGACGAGCCTTGCCTTGAGTTCGTCGAGGATTTCCGTGCGCGGCTGTGCCTGTACCACGCTGGGCAGACACAAAACCAAAACGGACGCGAGGGCACCGGCAAGGGGAACCTGCTTTGGAACGGACGGAGGCGCCGCACCAAACGCGGTTCGTCGAACCAGCAGAAACGCGAGCCACACCACACCAATCACACGCAGGCAACCGAACACGGCACTCCACGTTGGCCCGAGCAAATACAAACGTATTTGCTGATCTTGACGCACCGGCCCCGACCAAGCGAGATTGACGCGTTTCCACTTCCATTGCGGCATTCCAGGTCCAGTCTGTACGACCGCGTCGGCGTCCGTCGCAGCAGCTTCTTGATCGTAATACTGGGCACGCGCCACCTTCGAGATGACAGATTTCGCCGCCATTCGCTTGGTCGGCAGAGGTGCCGACGCTTGTCCCGGATGCTCGGCTTCCTGCGCCGGTTTGGCCGGCGATGCTTCGAGCTCGTCGGTCTGTGCTTGCGCGGGTGCCGCCGGTTCGACCGGAACGGGAACGGGAGGTGCTTGCTTGAGCTCGCT
>JBLNFG010001248.1:0-8133 GCA_050263495.1 Myxococcales bacterium
AGCTAGTTTGGGCTAATCATGACAGGCGGCGCTCCTCCTCAGGGTCCAAGTAATCCAGGCGGCTATCCCCCGGGCAACGCTCCACCAGGCGGACCAGGGACATACGGTGCACCCTCCGGACAGCAGCCGGGCGCGCCCGCACCAAACTACGGAGCTCAGCCAGGGCAGCAACCGCAACAGTACGGGTACCCACAACCGGGGCAGCAGCCCGGGTATGGCGGTGCGCCGGTTTACGGCCAGCAGCAGTACGGCGCTCCACCCAATCCAGGTGCTCCAGGTGCTCCAGGTTATCCTCCCCAGCAGGGTTACCCGCCGGGAGGCTACGCTCCGCCAGGGGGGTACGCTCCACCCGGTGGGCAAGGCGGTGCGCCGGGTTTCGGCGGCATGCCCGCATATCCTCCGATGGTGCCAGGCGCCAGCCCTGACGCGCCGTACGGCATCGATCCGGTGAGCGGGTTGCCGTTCTCAGACAAGCAAAAGATGGTTGCCGGGTTGCTCCAGATCTTCGTCGGGGGCTTCGGGGCTGGCCGGTTCTATACGGGCCACACGGCGCTGGCGATTGCACAAATTGCTGCGACTTGGCTGACGTGCGGCGTGGGGGCAATCTGGCCTTTCATTGACGGGATCATGATGCTCACTGGCAAGGTGACGGATGTCCAAGGGCGGCCTCTGCGAGACGGTTAGGATTACTGACCGGTTCGCCCTTCTTTGCGTCAATCAAATCAAAGGTCCTTGCGCAAGACCCGGTGCATGAGCTACAGAGGCTCGCCGTTACGAACCAGATCGGGCAAGAGCCAGTCTGGTGTCGTTGGTCATGCGAAGATGGCGGAACTGGCAGACGCGCTAGATTCAGGTTCTAGTGGGGTTACTCCCGTGGAGGTTCAAGTCCTCTTCTTCGCACCACAGCAAGGCTCTTTGTAACCTGCTGCTTCGTGGTAGGCCCCAAGCAGGGGCCTATGCGGATTGAGACGGTGCCAAAGGCACGTTCACGGCTTCCACGCAGGGAGGGCGTGTGGTCCGGCCGGGGTGTTCGTTGCGAAGTTGCTCCGCTCAGTCAAAAGTGGCTGGTATTCTCCCCTGCGTGTCCCAGAGCATCGACAAATTGCGCGCACCGCGGCCGCCCGCTTCTCTGGCGAGCATGCAAGTCGACGTGACGAATCGACTTGGGGCGTTGACGTCCGTGACCCCGACCGGGTTTGCCACCCTTGACGCGTGGACCCTGGGTGGATTGCGCAACGGGTCGATGTTCACGCTTACCGCTGCTCCCGGGGGCGGAAAAACCGCGTTTTTGGTGCTGCTCTCTTACATGGCTGCACGCGCCCGCGCGGCCGTTCTCTTTGCCAGTGCCGCCTTGGATGAGACCGAGATTTTGGCGCGCATTGCCGCCCGAGCGCTCTATCGCGAGTATCCAGACGCGCAAACCACCTACGGCACGATTTGGTCTGGGGACGCGTGGCACGACGAGGTGACGCGCGCGGCAGTTGGGACCAGCGTTGACGTCGCCATTCGGAAGGTGGGGCAGCTGTTTCACTTTCACCGCCTAAAGCCTTTCGACAGTACGCTCGACATCGGTGCCCAAGCCGCACACCTCTGGGGAAGGCACGAACGTGTGATCCTCTTCATCGACGGTGTGGAGGCGCTTGCCGCCTCTGGGGGTGGCGACAACGCTCGCGCTGCTTTGGCCAATGCTGAGTTGGGGAATCGATTGACCCAGGTTGGGTATGAACTCCGCCAGCTGGCTGATGGTGGTTGTGCCGTCGTGGTTACGTCGGAGCTCGAGCATTCTCGTTGGGTGCTTCCAGCCTCCACACTTGCCGCCGAGTTGAGGCCAGCTCCACGGCCGCTAGAAGGGTTGGCCTCGCGTGATAGGGTCTTGGGCGCCGAGGGAGTCGACTTGATCGTCACTAAAAACCATATCGGGCGTTCAGGCACGATTCCGTTGAAGTTCATCGCTGGAGGGGCTGTGTTTGAAGAGGTTGATATTCAGGGGGTCCAATGACCGAGCCGCGAAGCCTACTACTCGTGGGCAAATTGCGACCGGAGAAAAAGCGCAGTTTGAACGGGATGGCGATCGCGGCGGAGCTGCCATTGGTCGCGATCGAGGAATCCACGGATGCGTTAGCGTGGCTCGAATCGAACGACCCCGGTTGCGTGATCGTTGACGCGGGAATCGGCCGCCTCGACAAGGTGATTGGGCGCGTCCGCTCTAAGCGAGAACTGGCGCACGTGCCGATCTTTGCGCTGGTCACAACCCCCGATGACCTTTGGATCGAGCAGTATTTCACTTGGGGCGGGGACGACGTCGTGCCAATGGAGGCAGGCGCTACGCTCTTGGAACGTCTGCGAGCCGTACCCCGAGAGGTCCCAAAGCCTGTCGCCAATCGCCGTGCCATTGTGGCCGAGCCAGATCGCACACGGAGCGAGGTGTTCTCTCGTGTCTTCAATCTGGCCGGTTTCGATGTCAGAGCCGCTGCTGATGTTCGAGCATTGGACGGCGCCATCAAGGAATTCGAGCCAACGGTGGTGATCGCGAACTCTGCGATGGGCGAGCTTCCAAACGTGATCTCGCAGACACGCAAAGGTCGTGCGACGCCGACCTGGGCGGTGCTGGCCGCCCGACGCGAGTTTGAATCGCAGCAAGCGGCTTTCGCCAATCTTCCGGGTGTGTTCGTGATTGGTGTCCAAACGAACCCGTGGCAACTGTTGTCGCGAGCCAATGAGATAGGACGCACCACGGGCCCCGAGCGGCGACGCGAACCGAGACGACCGTTTGGGTCCTTTGTCTTGTTCAGAGCCGCGGGAAGCGACGAGGACGAGGTGGGGATCGCATACAACCTCAGTTCGCGCGGCATGTTTGTGCGCTCGTATGCGCCAGTTCAGTCCGAAGAAGTCTGGCTCGAATGGCGCGTGCCTCAGGACAAGACGCGAGTACGCCTGGCGGGCAAGGTCGTCTGGAGACAGGCGTCCTTGACCGACGGCGCGCGCGCCGCATCACCCCTTGGATTCGGGATTGAGTTCTGCGACTACCTGGGCGGCGCGCGTAAGCACCTCGAGCAGGCACTCGAGGCGCTCGATAGCGCGGCCAAACGCGTGACTGCTGCGGGCGGGGGCGGGACTGGGGTGCCAAGCTCGGCTAGGAAGTCGTTGAGCGGCCCAGCGTCGACGGGCGGTGGGGCGGAATCACGACGGCCAGTTTCGCTCGAGCCCGACGCGTGGGAACTCGAGGTTACGGGAGAATCGGCGCGACCGGCACCAGCCACGGCTCCGCTGACGGCAGCAACTGAGCCCAAGATCCAACCAAAGCTGCAGCCCAAACCGCCCTTGGAGCCCGGCTCGACGAGCAGTGTGGGCGCTAAATCGGAAGGCTCGTCGACGGAGTCGGAACTCAAACGACCACCCCCTGCACCACCGCCTTCGGTGAAGGCTAGTGGGCGCCAAGTTCCCAGACCCAATGCACCGCCGCGTCCCGTCCCAGCAGCGGCTTCGGCGACGGGCTCTGCCGGCGCGGTCGCTACTGCGGGGCTTGGCGACGTGGGCTCGCCGATTGGGGGAGATGCGCCGGCGCGAGAGACAAGCGATGCCGCATCTGGCCCCCGCACCCCGCGTGGCGGCATGCTCGCTCCGGCGGCGCCGCGCATTGCGTCCCTGCCGAGACCAGCGGGTGCACCATTCGGAACTTCCACGATGGTGGGCCTCGGTGCACCGCCATCAGCGTGGCTGCCTACGGATAGGCAAGCGTCCGCTGCCTTGAAGTCGGCCGACGCCGATGCGCGACGCGCTGATGGTTCGGATGCGCGTCGCGAGGCAATCGTTGAACGGCCCGGCTCGAGCTCGGCCGAAGATGGTCCAAGCAGCTCGGATACGACGGAGATCCTCAACAATCCGACTGCGTTGTTCGAGATTGCCGCGGATTCGATCCCGCCCATGCAGGATGCAATTGATGACGCGCCGACGGTCGTGACGGCGCAGATCTTGGACAGCAGTGCTGCTGCTGCGGACGCTGTTGCTGCGGCCGCCCCGGCTGCCGACGCCACCCCCGTTTTTACTTCGCCGGTTCCAGAGCTGCGGGGATCAGAGTCTCGATTCGGCGCCGACGAGCTGGAAACCAGACGCTGGAGTGGCTCGGTCACACCGGGTCAGATCGCAGAGCCTGATCCCGTTTCGTCCGCGCCGTTTTACGTTTCGGAGCGGGCCAAGAGCGGTGCGGGCAGGGGCAAGGTCGCGATCGGCGCAGGCGTGTTGGTTCTGGCGGGCGTCGCTGCGATCGCGTACTGGCTCTCGTCCAGCAAGGCGCCGAAGGCGAACACCCAAGTAGCAGCCCCGTCCGCCGTCGTGGTGCCCCAATCGGGCGCGCCATCGGCGGTTCCGGTGTCTTCTGCAGTGTCATCGGGCGGGGCGGCGACCATTGTGTTGCCCGTCAGTCAGGAGACGAAGACAGCAGCGGGAGAGATTCCGTTCGCGCCGCTGGACGATGGCGCCGCCCTGGACGGATACCCTCCGGTCGAGGAATTCCAGATGGGCAAGGGGCGCCTCTTGGCAGATCGCTACGGCTACCTCGTTGTGCGATTCCCAGAGGCTGCATTCATCTTCGCGAATGGGATTGCGATGGGGGCAACCAATTGGAAAATTGCGACGACTTGTGGGGAAAAAACGCTCCGGATCGGCGTGGGTGAGAAGCCTGTGACCTGGCTCAGCGAAGAGATGCGCGTGAATGTGCTTTGTCGCGACACGACGCGCGTCGTGTTTCGGAAGCTCCCGGGTGTTGTGGCGCCAGCCGGAGTTCAGCGGCCCATGCTTCCTGGATCAGGACCAGCGCGAAAGAACGCACCAGCGGAAGGAGAGCCAAGACCTGCGGAGCCGGTTGCGCTAGAACCCGGAGCAGGCGAGGCAACGAATCAACCCAACACCGCGCCCGTCGTCCCCGTTCCCGCAGCCACGCTCGCGCCATCGGCACCTCAACCCGGCGACAACGCCGCAGAGCGACCAGCGGGTGGAATCGTCGAAACACGCGAGTAAGGTTGCGCACGTTGCGCGATGCCACCTCGAGCCAGACACGTGGACGGAAGCCCAGCAATGCGAGCCGTAGCCGCGCCCCGGGTCATCCTCCACGCCGACATGGACGCCTTCTTTGCATCGATCGAGATGCGCGATCGTCCCGAACTCGCTAACGAGCCCGTCATCGTGGGCGGGCTCTCCTCGCGCGGTGTGGTTTCGGCTGCATCATACCGGGCGAGGAGCTTCGGCGTGCGCTCAGCGATGCCGATGTTCGAGGCACGTCGCCTATGCCCACAGGGCGTCTTCATTGCTCCCAACATGGCGCATTACGCCGAGGTAAGCGCGGCCGTGCACCGGGTGTTTCTCGAGTTTACGCCCGAAATCGAGCCCATCGCCCTGGACGAAGCATTCCTCGACATCACGCATAGCATTGAGCTGCTTGGCGCCCCGGATGAGATTGGTTCCAACCTCAAACGGCGGGTTCGCTCGGAAACCCATTTGACCGTTTCGGTTGGGATCGCCTCTAGCAAACTCGTGGCAAAGATCGCGTGCACCAAGGGCAAGCCTGACGGCCTGATCGTCGTCGAGCCTGGACAGGAGTGTGCCTTGCTGCACCCTTTGCCGGTGCGTCGGTTATGGGGAATCGGGCCGGTGGCAGCGGCGGCGCTCGAACGCCGTGGCATTCAGACCGTGGGACAACTGTCACGCTGTCGGCCCGAACAGCTACAGGACGTTTTGGGCAACCGTGCTCAAGAAGCTATCGAGATGGCCCACGGGCGCGATCCTCGAGTCGTAATCGCTGATCGTGACCCCAAATCCTACGGCGAAGAGTGCACCTTTGAGGCCGACATAAGCGACCGAACCAGAATTCTCGAGACCATCACAGCGCACTCGGAGGCGGTTGCTCGCCGCTTGCGGAGGGACGGCAAAGCCGGGAAAACCATCATTCTGAAGCTCAAACTGGGTCAAGTGAAACGTCGCGGCCCGGATCGCAATCGGCACTTCAACGATGCTCCCGTGTACCCTCAGCTGACGCGCTCGCACACGCTGCCGTCTGCGACGAACGATGGCGCGGAGATTCGCGGCCAAGCAATCGCTCTTTGGGAGTCTCTTGGCGTAATGCCACCCATCCGTCTGCTAGGCGTGTCTGTTTCCGGCCTTCAGGGCTCGAACCAAGGCCAGCTCGAACTGTTCGGTGCGGGCGCCGCGCGACGGCGACTGAGCGCGGCAATGGACGCCATTGAATCGCGATTTGGTCAGGGTGCCATTCGGCGCGGAACCGGCACGCCGGAAAAGCTAACACCTAGCTCGAGCCGCAAACGCGGCGAATAGCGCCACATTGGTAGTTTCTCTTGCAACCCCGAAGCGCAGCCGCAAAGTTTCCCGCAGTGAAGCAGCCGCCGTCGATCCAAGCCCATCCAACCCGCCACGCACGGCCGGCCTCGTGCTGGCTGCTGCTTGTCGTCGCAGGCGCTACCGGATGGTGTGGTTGCTCAACGCATCGAGCAACAATTCCCTCGGTTCATCGAGCGCCCAGCGAATCTGAGGTCGAACTTGTCTACTTGCCCATCGCGCCTTTGGGAGCGTCTGATTTGGGACCGATCCAGGCACGTTGCGAGCGTGTCGGTTCTGAGTCAATTCCAGGCCAGCAGCGCATCGGCCTAGCGCAGCTAGACTGCTCCGTCCCGCTTTTGCGACGTATGCTCGAGGAGCATGCGCGAATGCTCGGGGCAACTGCCCTAATTGGCGCAGTCTGCTCGGAACATCCTGGAAGCGCGAGAATCGACTGCGAAGCGAGGGCGTTCCAGCTATCGTCATACGATAACGTGGCAGCGCTAGGGTCCGGCAGATCGCTCGCTCGAACGGATCAGCCTGCCGCCTCTACGGTATTTAGGACCTACGTGCAGCTCGTTCCAAGGCGAGAGTTCGGGCAATCCCAGAATCCGGTATCGGACGTGCAGGAGGTTCCGAGTCAACCTGTCGCCGACCGCAGCATCGGAATGCTCCAACTAACGGTGTCAGCTCCCACATCGCGAGACGAAGCCATCCAGTGCATTAGGTTGGCGGCCAAACATTTTCACGCGACTCATTTTGTCAGTCCGTCTTGCATCGCCGCACACACCGGCGGCTGGTCATGTGGCTCTGAACTCTCCGCGCCCGAGTTGGACGAGCGCACGATCGCCAAGCTCCGCTAGGGAATGCCTTTGGACAATTCAATTCAGCTCAATACCACTCCGAATCAACCAGTTTCGATGTGCTATGTCGGCGGAACACTAGAACTGCGCGGCTTGGACGACGCTCTAGCGCAACAGGCCAGTGCACACCTGCGTTGGGATCGCCGCTCGGCGTGCCACCGCTGTCCGGCATTCGTCTACGCTGATCTGGTCAGGTATTTCGTCAAAGAACGAATTGTATTCGAGGACCGTGCTCGCGGCTACCAAGAGCTTACGTTGGAGTGGCGCGCACGCCCCACTGCTCGACCGTACCAACGTGAGGCGATCGACGCGTGGATCAAAGCGCTCGGTCGTGGGATCGTGGTGCTGCCGACCGGGGCGGGGAAGACGCACGTCGCAATGATGGCCATTGCCGATCGCAAACGGAGTGCGCTCATCGTTGTGCCGACCCTCGATCTGGTGCGCCAATGGTACGATCAACTGAAGCGCAACTTCGAGACCGAGGTCGGAGTGGTGGGTGGCGGGGATTACTCGCTACATCCACTAACGGTTACGACCTACGATTCGGCTCACTTGCACGCTGAGCGCTTTGGAAATCGATTCGGGTTGGTCGTATTCGACGAGGTGCACCATCTGCCTAGTGCCAGCTATCAGCTTGCTGCCAAACTCAATCTGGCTCCGTACCGACTCGGGCTGACTGCGACGCCGGAACGCTCAGACGGACAAGAAGCCGCTCTTGACGAACTGATTGGGCCAATTGTCTACAACAAACAGATTGTCGAATTCACGGGCGAGTATCTGGCTGACTACGATGTGGAAACGGTGGACGTTGAGCTCACGGCAGAGGAGCGCGCCGAATACGATGAGGCCCGGCAGATCTATCTTTCGTTCGTGCGTCAACAGGGGATCCGTATGGGCGGACCCAGTGGTTGGAACGACTTTATCCGCCGAACAGCGCGATCGG
>JBLNFG010001249.1:0-3585 GCA_050263495.1 Myxococcales bacterium
GGATCGCAATCATCGTTTCGGCAACGTCGCTGAGCTTGCGGCCAAGCTCATGCCCTTCGCGCCCAAGCGCGCGCGACCGTCGGTGGAGCGCATTGCGCGCATCATTGCGGCAGCGGGGATCGTCGCATCAATGCCTGAACTCCCTCCTGCGTCAGTGGCCGCGCCGCAGTCCGTTCGAACCGACGGAAACTGGGGTCAAACCAAGGCGCGTGTCCACTTGGCTCGTCGCGGGATCGCCGGCGTCGTAATTACTGCGCTAGCCATTCTTGGCGGAGTCGGGATCTGGGCGGCCCGACCCAGGCCGAGTGCGTCCGCCAACAGTGCTCTGAGCGACAGCACAATCACTCCACTATCGTCGAGCTTGCCGAGCGCTGCCGGCGCGGTCGAGGTATTTCCGGTTCTTGGCGGGAATAGCGATTCTAGCGCGCCAATGGCATCGAGCTCAGCGTTGCAATCCGCAAGGGTTGCTCCAAGGGCGCAGACTCCGACGGTAGCGATGAGTTCGACGTCGCAAGCTGCTGGCCCGACTCGCCTCGTCGCCTCTCCAACGTCGCAACCCGCAAGCCCGACTCCAGCGGAGTCTTCGTCGCATGCACGTCAACTCGCCACGTCCCGTTCAGCGGCGAACGGGCAGCCCCTCGAAGGCCTGAACGCGACGGAACAGCGCGCTGCCACACCTTCCGTGTTGCCCGCCGCTTCGAAGAAGCTACCGCCCGAAAAGCGCGATCTTTTCGATACGCCGCATTGAGGCGTTCGGTTGGGCCACGAGAGAAGCCGTAGATCGGGCAGCGCATTGACATCAAACCCACCAAGTGGGAAAGTCGCACCACGCCGTATGCGTGTTCTTGTCTGATCGGTCCGCCCAAAACCAATTCTCTCGGACGCCCAACGCCGGATGAGCCGGCGCTGTTAGGTGTGTTCGCGTCGAGTTGTGCCCGAATGGGCTGCTCCGCGAGTGCTCGGTGCGTCCGGGCGTAGTTGCGACTCGTTAGACAGGACATGGGTACCATGATTCAGCTCGAATTCTTGGGCTACGGCCCGTTCTTTTCGGCTCAGCTCGAACTCCTGGCTCGGCCAGAGCTCGTCGCTGCGCGCATTGGCGCTGACGCTCAGGACGTATTTCCCTTGGTAGGATGCGACGCTCCATTTGGAGAGGTTACCGGCAAGCTTCGCCAAGCGATGGAGGCTCGGCAATCAGAGCGCCCCGTCGCGGGGGACTGGGTTGCCGTCACGCTCCACGGTGATCGCGCCGCGATTCACGCAGTTCTCGGTCGCCGCACTCAGTTGCAGCGGCGCGCGGCGGGCAGTGACGCCCTCGCGCAGACCGTCGCTGCGAACGTAGATGTCTACTTCGTGGTCACCGCAACGGGGCGCGATCTCAATCCACGGCGTCTAGAGCGCTACTTGACGGCCGTATGGAACAGCGGTGCGTCGCCGGTGATTGTGCTGAACAAGACCGATCTGGTGGACGAGATTGAGTCCTCGACGCATCGGATCGAGCTGGTTGCACCGGCAGTGCCGATCATTGCCGCAAGTGCCCACACGGGCAGCGGCGTGGAGTTGCTGCGGGAGCACCTCGGGCCCGGCATCACAGGAGCATTCGTGGGGTCGTCGGGTGTCGGGAAATCGTCACTCGTGAACCGATTGTTGGGAGAGCATCGACAACCGATCGCCTCGGTGGGGGTGGACGGAAGGGGCTCCCATACGACGACCAGGCGCGAACTAGTGCTCCTGAACTCCGGTGGGATTCTGATCGACACACCGGGACTGCGCGAATTCGGCGTGCTGGATACAGGTCGTGGGCTCGACATTACCTTTGCCGATATCGCAGGATTCGCGCAGGGGTGCCGCTTCAGGGACTGTTCACACACGGATGAGCCGGGTTGTGCGGTGCTCGAGGCCGTGGCTCAAGAGGCACTGCCGCGCGAACGCCTCGAGAGCTACCGAAGGCTGCAGAAGGAAGCTGCGGCGGCAGAGGCGCGTCGCAATCCGACCATGGCCAACAACCCGAAAAGGCGCTGGAAGGCCGTCAAGAACAGTCTGCGCCAGTACCTCAAGTCGAGAGACAAGCGGGAAGACTAGAACCTCGAATTGAGATGAGCAATTATGCAGCCCATTCTTTACGGGGTGGGCTGATGATTCTGCACTGACTCATGGTTGATCACTGTGCGCTCGACCGTTACGTCTTGGTAGACCGGTGAGCTCAGGGCGAACACAGTCGCTGCCATCGCGCCCCAAAGAACCGCGCAGATCCCCCACATCACGCGCGGGTTTGATGGATGAACAGCGGACTGTGTTCGCCCGCAACTCGACTGCTCCGACACCGCGGTCTCCTTTGGCTGCTTGGGCCTCACGGGCAGCGGTGGCGGCTCGGATCGTACTGGCGCTTTGCGATGCGACTCATCAATGAGGATTTCTAGATCCGAGCCACTCAGCTGGATTTCGCGTTGCTGGTCCACACCCTGTGCGTGCTTCACGTGACCGACGTTGACGTTACGTGCATTCTCTTGTCTGGCTACTGCTGTCATGCGTGTCTCCGTGTGGACCTAATTTGCCGTGCGTAGGTGCGACGCCCACCGTTGGTAATTCTCGACCGGCGAGCGATTGCCACACCTATCGCAAAGCGCATGCCGACGGCATATGGGCTGAGCTGACGCTGAGTCACGAGGCTGTACGTCGATAATCCAGCGGAACTGCTGACCCGCACTCGAATCCCGGTATCGCAGGATTGAGGACACGACTCAGCAGCTGCGGAGACGAGTCAGCAGCTGCGGTGCTCAGTCAGCAGCTGGAGGGAGCGTCGGTGGCTTTATGCGTTGGCTTCTTGCGGCAGGGCCGAACCTTGGCGTCAGATTCTGAGCCCTCAAGTCGGCGAAAATTGCGCACGCAGAGCACTGTCGGGTCCGACGATGAGGCGAAGGGCTTCGTTCCTGCTCCTCAGGTGTTGCCGGTGGGGGCGTGGGCCTGAGTTAATGACGCTTTCTCTCTTCAAGTTGCCGAAAGCAGTGTAAAAGGCACCAGCAATGGCCGATACCGAGGATCTGAGTCTTGAAGAAACCGTAGCCTTCCTAACGGATCGCGCCCACGCGAGATTCGGAAAGATTCCGACGAAACTGATAGTCGATCAGGTGTTGAGGGTCACCGAAGGCACCGACTTTCCCGTGCGTCGCGCAGCCATCGAGGCGCTAGAGCGTCGGCTGGACAACACCAAACGCGAGGGCTTGCACGTGGTTAGCATGCCCGATGCCTCGCCATGGGGGCAGTATCAGGTCGCAAGAATCGCGGAGTCCGGCACGGGACGGCGGGCACGCGAGTCACGCCCGTACTTGACGGAGTTCAGCCAAATTGAACCGCTATCGATGAGTTGCGGTTGTCCGGATTTCCTCAAGGGTTCACTCGGCTTGTGCAAACACACGCTCGCGGTCCTGTTGCACGTGTACAGCTCACCCAAACGTGCGGCTCGGCTCTCGAAGCGCGGTGTTTCGGCAAAGCCCACCACCAGCAGTCGCCTGTGCTGGGACCCGATCTGGCCCTTCGTGGATGCGGTCGATCGACTAGCAGGGCTCCATTGGCAGGGCCAAGTCG
>JBLNFG010001250.1:0-6119 GCA_050263495.1 Myxococcales bacterium
TCAGTGTACCCGTTCACCCTGGGTGCGAGCAAGTGCGCCTAAGGCCAAATTGAAGTCGACGACGGTCGATCGTTGGTTGTTGCTCGAAGTAGCGGGAAACAAGGGTGTGACCGAAGACGGCAGCTCGACTTCGCTGCGCCGTGAGTCTCTGGCTACCCAGGTTTGCTCGTTCGCCGGAGGAGTTGCCGTCGTGCGCATTCCGCATGCTTGCAATGGGCGGCGCGCCAGAAGTTATGTCCACAGTGCGCTCAACATCTCCGACCCGCGGCACGAGCCTGATGATGTTGCTCGCGTTCATGCACTCTTCCCATTGATGCCGCGGACGGCATGACCGTTCCGGAGGATGGGAACGGCGATCGCCAGCGCGCCGTCAGATTCCAAAGCACATTCGCGACTTACCCAACGCGCTAACCGGAATTCACCTGGATCCTACGGCTCTCCGCGCCACCAACGATGCAAGTCGCTGTCCCGCTAGTTCCGGTCGCCAAAAGTCTGGACGGACTCTTGGCGCCGCTGCGCGGGGCTGCTGCGCAGCCGCGGCCCTCCTCGTTTTCTCGGGGTTTCACCCCGAACCCCGCGCCCGCTCCGCGGTCGCCTAGTGCCCCAAACCCGAATTCGCTGCGCGAATTCCTAGTACCTCTCACCTCGGTAGCACTCATCACTTCAAAAGATTCGGGGTACTAGCGTGCGACGGGCATTGGGAGGCCAATCCGGTATCACTGGATCAACGGACATGCACGATGCAGATTCCGAAGTCCGTTGTCATAAGGGTGGATGCTGAGAAATCCCCTCAATCTTTAGCGAGAAAGATCACGCAACTGTCTCACGGTGGGTCCGATCAAAAGAGCAGATGGCACAGGAAGAGCAGAAGATCGGAAGTTCTTGGGGAAGGGACGGACGAGGTTAATCGGTGCGCTCATCGAGGTGCATCGGCATCTCGGTCCAGGGTTGATGGTGTCTGCGCACGCTCACGCCTGACCACCCCAAATCCTTTCGCTCTTCCGACCTTCTGTGCAATCCAAATGAGGGGATGCATCAGGAGTGGATGGGGTTAGAACCCATGGAATCCTGGTGCCACGTTGCAGCCTCATGGGGCCAACTCGGAGGTGTCTTTTACGGGGTCATAGAGCCACCCCATTCACCCGGGTAGGCTCCTCCCATTTGCAGACACCTCGGGTCACCCGCGAGGCTCCTCCCATCCGCGCGCAGCTTGGCGAGCACGGATTTGGGAGGAGCAAGCTCCGGCGTAGCCGGAGCGGTGGTGGGCAGCAACTATGCACGCTCGCATGTAGCCGGAGCGATGGTGGGCAGCACCGTGCCTAAGGAACGTCGATTCGAATCTCCGACGCAAGGGATGAGCCGGCCTCCCGCGCGAACTTGGCGAAGCTCGGGTATTCCTCGAGTGAAACGCGACCGGCGGGGATCTTGGTGTAACGCTGAAGCACGAGCTTTTGGCCTTCTACACGGTCCTTGATCCGAATTTCGCGGTCCGCGCTCTTCAGCTGACGCTCTGGCGTGACCGAGCGAACCTTCGCGCCAGGCGGCAATTCGATCTCCGCGGTGAGCGTCTGATTGCTCGAGTCTTCGAGAATCATCGGCGTCTCGCGCTGGGCAAGGGAACCCAAAGCTTCGAGCCGTGGGGTGAACGGCGGCGATAGAACCAACGTTTTCCCATTTTTCTCAGCGAAGCGCGCAACCTCCACACGGGTCTTCAGTACGAGAGGTTCGTCGCTCTTCTCTCGTGGACCAATCTGGAAATTGACAAGGCGCGCGCTCGAAAGCGCAGGAGCAACGAGCTTACCCTCGATGAACGACTTCAACTGCGCCTCAGGCGCGGAGGCAATAATGTTGCGCAGTACGATGGCGACCTTTCCGACGAACGTTTGCTCGATCTCCACCGTGGCCGATCCATCGCTGGCAAGTCGCCCAGAGAGGCGGGTGGTAAAGCTGTCGGTGGTCGCACCCTCGGAGAGGCGACTCAACTTCGGGGGATCCGAATCCAGCATGTACGCCTGCGCACCGCGGATCTCTGCCGGGAGGTAACCGAAAGGCGTAAACTTCTCCCCGAGCGTCAGATCTACAGCGTCTTTGGCTTTGCCGACGCGTAGCACCAGCTCAGAGTATTCGTTCATTTTGTCGAAGGGGCCCGCCGGTGGTGGCTCGAGTTGATTCTTGGCAACACCGAATGCGTAAGGGATATCGAGTGAACGGCACAGCTCGATGAAACCTCGCCAACGGTTACCGCGACGGCCAGTGATGATTCGACGCCCGTCCACTTCTTCTCCCTCTTCGACATTCTCAATCACGAAGTGGTAGAGCTTGCGGGCGCGCTCGAGCGGTTTATTACCGGGAATCTTGTCGACAATGCGCTGTGCGATCTTGCGGATACGTGGATCGACGGGCGTCGAGATCGACGTTACGTCCAAGAACTCGCGCAGGCGCAGTGCATAGTCCGCACCCCAACCAACGCGAACGTTCGGCATTACCTCGCGTGCCGAAGGGCGGTAAGGCTCGCTCGGCGCGGCTGGGGATCCGTCGACTCGCCAACGATGAATCACCAGACCATCGCGTTTCTCGACCCTAGGCGCCGGCGCGTTCGCACGTGACTCGATTTCGAGTGGGCGCGTTGCCGGACTGATGATCACGAGCTCGCTTCGGTCGTACGAAAGCTTCTCTTCGCGGAAAAACCAGGGGTGACCAATGTAGGAATGGCCGTGCTGGCCGTCACCGTCGAAGGGCATGATCACCTCAGTCTCGAGATAATCGCCAATTTCGAGATGCGGGAACGTGACCGTCGGCTTGGAAGGGACAATCTCGGGTTCGAACGTTCGCCCATCGGGCTTGATGACTCGGAGGTGCAGAATGGTGCCGTTCGGCGGTCGGTACTCCGAGAACTCGCGGATCGCTTCCTCACTCTGAATGTGTACGATCTCGTGTTCCAGCATCCGGCTCGAAGCATCCGCACGGATCCAGAATGCGGCATAATCGAGCACCCGCGCAGCCGTACCGGGCAGCTCCCGTCCGCTCTTCTCGAATGCAGCGATCAGCGGTTCTGCCTTCATCCGGTACGGTTCGAGATCCGTCATGCTCTCGACCAGATCCAACGCCGCTTCCAGGGCGTCAGTATCTGCCCCAGCTTGCACCGCATCGACAATCGCGTGGCGGAGCGCGTCACGCTTGCCGGTCGAGAACTCGTAATCGGCAATCGAGCGGCGTACCCCGGCGTCCTTGGGTCGCTTCTTCAATACACGAGCCAGCTGCTCGAAGGCCTTCTCGACGTTCCCAGAGCGTTCCATCACGTCCGAGATTCGCTCAATGATGTCTTTGCGATCGGGTCGCCGTCGCTTGAGCCGCTCCAACTCAGCGAGGGCTGCCTGCCAGTCCTCGCGAGCAAGTGCGCGACGCAAGGCGATCTCGTTGTCGCCGTCAAGCTTACGAATACGCGTGACCCGCTCCTCCGCCTCGTTCCACTTTCCTCGAGCGTCGTACATCTCGACGGCAGCACCCAAGGCATCCGGATCCTCCGGGAACAACTTGAGCATGCGAGTCACGGCACCCTGGTACTCGGGATCCCATCCGAGCTGCCGGTACAAGCGCACCAGAGATCCGATAGCGCCGGGGACTTCAGGGTGGCTCGCGACTAGTTTCTCGACGCTGGCCACCGCCTCCTTGGCGCCCGACTGCTCCGCCTTGAACAGCGCCAATGCCAGCGCGGGCTCCCACAGTTCCGGATCGTGCTCCTGAGCCTTCTCGTGCAGGGCGCGAATGATGTCCCTGACTTGGCTTTCGTCAAATAGCGGATCGCGTTCCGCGAACCGCGCGGCTAGCAAGAGCGACGTACCGGTGGCGTGGTCCGCGTCGACAATGAGCGGCTCATACAAGACGCTCGCTACGTCGCTCTGTCCCTCCTCTTCGGCAAGGGTGGCGCCAGCGAAACGCAGCAAGGCGTCCTTTGGTTCCGTCACCACGCCGTGGTTGACGAACTTGACCACAACATTCGGATCGGGTCCGAGCGTTGGCCGCTTAATCGCGTACGGTGCGGCAGCATCCGTGGTCGCGACGAGCCCCGACGGCCTGCCGCTCACATCCAGTACGCGTATCGATGTGGTTGCGTCCACGAGCCGCCCGAGCACGCGATGCCGACCTGGTTCGAGGCGAACCCTGACTCCGAATTTGGGCCACACTCCGAACACGCGCGTGTCCCGCTCCAATACTGGATAGTCGTCGATAAGGACGGCTCGCGCCCCTTGCACGGCAATGATGAGGTCACGCGCGACGGGCACGTCGAGGTACGTCTCCGCGTAGAACACCCCATTGTTCACGGGCTCTTTATTCGTGATTAGGCACCCGGTCCGCTCGGTTTCGAGCTGAGTCGGGGCAATCTCGATCCCCGGCTCCGCGGGCCAACGCTTAGGCCATGGCCCGGATGATTCAGCAGGGAAATTGCGAAACACATCGCGGCCGGCACCGTGCCCGAACGGCCCCGCGAGCCGTACCTCTTTGACACACCCGAATTCGCGAGCTGCGCGATCGACGGCGCTTTCCTTTCCCGGAGGGTCTCCATCGCGACGCGTTTCGTTGATGGACCAGTCGGCGAGTTCGCCGCGAGCACGCCACCCAAGGTGCATCGGCTCGGCCAAAGCCTTGGCAACCCAGTCCTTCCAATGCTCCCACAGCTTAGGGTCGTTACGTTTGAGATCCAATGCATAGTGGACCGCCGTCCAGGCGAACGCCTCGGCATCTGGATCCTTGTTGTCCAATCGCGCCTTTTGGGCTGCGCGCAGGTAACGATCGGGAGCCGATTTCAGCCGTCCATGAAAGTGGTCGTCGATGGCCAAGGCCAACTCGCCGCGCGCGGTCTTCGCTCCGCCGAGTTTGGTGAGTCGCGCGCGGGCGCGTTTGGCTTCTTTGGCTGAGCCCATCGGTTCGAGGAGTTCGGCGGCGAGCCACTGCTCGACAGTAGTTGGGTCAGAGGACTCGGCGGCTGAACGCCTTAGGATTTCGACCGGAGCCTCGGCATGACGATTGGCTCCGCCGCAGCTCGTGAGCGCCAGCTGCGCCAACACGCCAACGGCAACTCCCAGTCTCTTGAAGCGTGAACGGTGTCGGATCATGGACGTCCTACTACAAGGCGCTTGCCGAAGGCACTGTCGACTTCGGCGCAGAATTCTCTGAATTTCGGGTATTCACTGGGCGAGATGCGTGACTTCGACAGACGAAGCCGCGAGCGCACCGTCACCCGATTGGGCTGGATGTCGACCTCCACGGAGTACTCGCCGAAAGCGCTCTTGCTCTGCTTCGTCTCTGGGCCAGCAACGGCCACGAACCCTGGCGGCAGTTTCACGCTGTAACTGTCGTCGTACTTGGGAATGCCCATAAGCCGCACCTCGTGCCGCCGTTCCGAGAGCGCCGCGTAGGTGGGTGAGAGCCGAACATTGGGAGTGACGGCGAGACTGAGCCTTCCGTTTTCGCGGCGCGCAAGCTCGGGTGTCTTGCCACGGACGTCCAGCACGACGTCTTTCTCGATATCGTCCAGCCCGTCTGCGCTGAATCCCGCGGCGCCCGGCAGCAGAGTCAGCCCGGGGAACTCACGTCCAAGCTCGCTCGTCAGGCGTTCCCGACGGGTCGCTTCGGCTCCGTAGCTATGACGGAATTCCGGTGCGGCTGAGCCACTGACCGCGCTGTGCATCTCGATTTGGCCGCTACCATCTGCCTCCAGGGTCGCAGTCATCTCACGCTTGTAAAGGTCGTCAGCCACGCCGTGATCGGGCAGGCGCACCAACTGAGGCTTACCCTCGTGAATTCGCAACGCCAAGGCGCCACGATCCATGACGGGCAATTCTCGTGAACCAACGCCTTCAGCCGTTCCGTCCAGATACAGGTCAAGCGACGGCACATAGGCAATGGCGTGATCGAACGGCGCCAAACTGGCAATCTTCGAGTGAAAGTCGCCGCGAACCTGGGTGCGCAAGATCACGATCGTCGCGTCGATACCCAGCGACTTCAGGAGCGTGACAATGGCGGTTGCCTTGTCTTTGCAGTCGCCCCAGCCACGCGACAAGGTCTGCACGGCCCGATACGGCTTGTAGCCGTACACACCGAATTCGAGCGCGACGTAA
>JBLNFG010001251.1:0-11491 GCA_050263495.1 Myxococcales bacterium
AGCGTGGCACAGGGCATGTTGATGAAGCCGACTTTACGACATTGGACCGCGACAGAGAAGGCTACTGTGACCGGGAAGACGACTCTGTGTTTGCGATTGTCGATAACGAGCTGCACTCGCCGTTGAAGAATCCCGCCACACTGTCGATGCGGTGGCGACATTAATGACATCACTACTTATGAACAGTGCCGGTGGTTAACGTGCCATGTGAGTTGGCGTGACACGGGCTCCGCCGCGGCTTGGTCGCGAAGAACAAACACAAGCCAACATTGGAGCCACACTGTTCACGCTTAGGAGATCACGCGCACGATGCTTGGGCTCACTGGGCCATGCACTGCTTGACCATTTCCGCCCAAATCGCGTCGCCGCAATGGTTTCCGCCCGACTGAGTCGGATGGAGGCCGTCGGACGTGTCGCCGTTCGCCCAAACGGGTCTCAAGTCCACCCAGTAACAGGGAGGACTTGTGGACGCCTTGCACACCTTCTCCATTTCGGGCATCAACGCGTCGAGGTTCTTTTTCAACGTAGCGTTCGAGCCCGGCGGGTTCCCCGGTTCCGGATAGCGCGTATAGATGACGCTTTGCACTCCGTTGCTGGCCATCTTGGTCAGCAGGGTCTTGAACTGATTCGGGCAGTCAGGACACGATGACGACATACAATCGATACCGCCACCATCCATGATGACGACCTTCACCGCGCCGCCCTTGAGCGCCGTATCGAACTCGCCTACCACCACGCTCATGGGCTGGCCGCTGATGGCCACGTTACGATAGCTGTCGCCAGAACCGATTGCGCCGGCCTTCTTTGCATTCTCCTCTATCCGCTTCTGAATGTATTGCGGAGCCATCGCGTAGAAAGATTCGCCCATAATGACGACCTCTTTCGCTGCTACTTGACCCTTCTTGCAGTCGCCAGAGCCCGTTGTGGTGGTATTGCCGCCGGAAGTGCTGTTTCCCCCGTTTCCGACGCCGCCCGTGGCCGTGGGACTCTTGCCGCCGGTTGCTGAGCTACGAGGCGACGAGCTCTTGCCTCCTGCTGCCGCACCTCCCTTGGAAGAACTGTTTCCTGCACCACCGTTCTCCGCAGCGTCGGTGGTCGAGCTCTTGTTCGATGCCCCCCCGGAACTGGACTTTGACGAACTCTTCGTGGTCGCGCCCCCTGTCGCACTTGTTTCGGCAGCTGAGCTTCCCCCCGCGTCGTTGCCGGGATCGCTCTCGGCTCCTCCGGCTTCCTGCTGCTCCTGCGAGCTGTTCTTCGCTCCGCCACGCCCTGAGTTTCCACCCTTGGTCGATGCAGCTTTCGAACTGGTTTTGCCGCCGGTGCTCACAGTGTCTTCCGAGCTGTCGGATTTGTTACTTGCTCCGCCTGAGCCCGGAGTTTGGGTCGTGCCTGGGCTGTTTTCGTTCGACGCCTCACAGCCCGCAATGCCGTAGCTCACGGCTCCAAACACGAACAGAATGCCAAGTCGATGCCTTTGTCCAAATGTCATTTTTCCTCCGTTGAGACGATTCACAGACACCCCTCACTAGCGGCGTTTCCAAGACCTGAACTGACAGAGGTTCAGTGTCGCGTCACACCAACACTCGGCGATCGTGATCTCGGATCACTACGCAAGCTGCAGCCGCGGCAGCTTCAGATCTCCGTCTTCCCTTGAACCGACCCATCCGTGTATCGCTGAGTGAGCGGCGGGAGTGTAGGCGTTAGTTAGCGGGACTCTCCCTTGATTAGAACTGTTTGAAGAAATCAACAATTGCGGCTGCGGCGAAGCTCGGAGGGGCGTGCGAGCCCTCGAATTCACACCACGTGGTTGGGTAGCCCGAGTCACAACCTTGATAACTGACACAGGGGCTCGGAGTAGTGGCGACCGTCTCGGTTCCACAGTGGTTGCGCTTCAGAATTGCATCGCGGCCGGCTCGGCCGTCCGCTATCGGCACGACGTTATCTGACAAGCCGTGCGATCCCCACATGGCAACTGCATGAGTGCCGTTCTTGCATCCGCTATAGAGTGCTCCTGACATTGGCGCCACTGCCCGGAACACATCACCCATCTCGCAACCGATGGCGTAGGACATCATCCCGCCGTAACTAAAGCCCGTCGAAAAAATCCGGCTCCTGTCGACGCAATAGCTCTCTTGCACGACGCTTAGCATGGCCTTCGTAAAGTCCATGTCTTGCCCATTCGTGTTCGGCCACCCTGTGTTGCCGCCAGACGATAATCCCTGGGGAGTTACGTAAATGGCTGTGAACTTGGAGCGGATGCTTGGGATGCTGATCGCCTGCTCTGCTGTGCCGCCCATCGGATGAAACTGAAAGACCAAAGGATACGGTTGCGATGCATCGTACTTTTCTGGCAGGTACACGTAATACGTTCTGGCACTGCCCCCAACGTCGATGCTGCAGGGCGTACCCTTGGTGCTGCAAGCAGCCGGATAGTTCGCCTTGCCACATCCAGACGAGCTTTGCGCTCCGTCGCTACCTGAACCTGGCTCGGACGAGGAGTTGCTACTCGTCGATCTGGCACCACCAGTCGCCCCCTTTGTACTGGCGGCGCCGCCAACGGCTTGCGCATCACTGGCGCCCCCAATACTCGTGCGCGCATTGGTGCTGGAACTCGCGCCTCCCTGGGAACTCCCGCCGCTCGAGTTCCTTGTTCGGGGTGTCCTTCCGCGACCACCTGTCGCCGTCGCGTCTGTAGCCGACTTCGCCCCAGCGCTGACCGTTTCCCCTCCGAGCTCTCGGGCGCCACCCGTTGCGCTTGAACCACCCTTTGCGGTTGTGCCACCTGCGACTCGGCTTGCTTCGCTGAGTGAATCGCCGCCTGTCGCTGCCCTGCCGTTATTAGAAGAAGCGCCCCCTTGCGCCCCGAGTTCAACGCCTGTGCTCGTGTCCCCGAAGGAAGAAGGCAAGCCGCCGGTTGCCTCGCCCGACCCCGCGCCGCTGTTCTCTTCCGAAAGACCAGCGCATGCCCACGATCCGAGCAAGACGAGAATGGTCGCTAGCCTTTGCGGCTCGTTCGTGTGGTTCATGGTCGGGTACCACTCCTCTGGCTGCGTCAGGGTGACATGGAGCTCGGGCTTGCATCTAGTGACAATTCTGTCGCTCACGATTACATTTCGCCGTTGCGATTTCGGGCTCACACCAAACTTTTGTTCGGAGGAGATCAGTCGCATTGCTTCGCGAATTGCCACGACGATAGGGCGTGCGCACGCGTGGCGAACCAAGAGCAAAGTTGTGGTCTTGCATCAGTGGGCACGAACCTGCAATTCAACCATCGCGACAAGACGGCCAAAGAATTGTTCGAAAGCGTGTGCTGTTCTTCGTCGTTGTACACAAATCGGCTGCGGACGCGGAGCGATACACTCTTCCCTGTTGAGCGGCGGCAGTGAAGCTGGGCTTCACTGTTGCCGCATGTATATCTTGCAGTCGGGAATGAGCTCCGAACCCTCTGCGGTACAGCTTCCAGGGCTTTCCACGGACTGAAATGCCCCAAGGCCCTCCGCCAACTGCACCGTCAAGATCCCGTTATTCAACACATACGTTGCACTGAGACTCTGTCCGGTTGGAGCATATTCCCCTTCTCCCGATTTGAAGACGAGTTCGAAGCGGCGCAGTTCGTTATCGTACTCCTTGAGTGCCCAACTCGAGTTCCACTCACTGGCGACGTCCACATACTCCACCGTCTGACTAGTGATCTCGAGCGTGTGCGGACCATCCCAAGGACCTAGGTACAGCCATGAACCCTCAATCTCGAACGGGTCGGCTGTTTCCGTTGCTGTCTGTCCGCCGCCCCCTCCAGCTTCAGTTGATGTTTTGCCCGGCGCTGCAGTCTTGCTTTCTTCGCAGCCAAGAAAAGTCAGCGTGACCAGGACCAACAACTCAGCGAGCGAGCTCATCCTCATGTGTATGCACCTCGGCATCGCGGCTATGCGCCACGGATTGGTCTGGACTCTAGGGCGCATGCAGATCCTGTCAAGGAGATTGGCGAGACTGCCTATCCGTGCCTCAGTGCGCAGGGTACGCTGCGCGAGTGTCGCCCCGACGATGACCGATTTGGTGATGACAAATCGGTCATCACCCTGCGCGCAATTGCAGCGCCTGACATCCCGGAGATGCAGCGACAATGCGCTTCTTGCGGCGCCAGACGTCCGTGAGATGCAGCGACAGTGCGCTTCTGCGGCGTCGCTGGCGCGCTCGAGGCGAGAGGCTACGCCGCTGGCGTCCGTGGAGTATCTTCGATTCGGTTGAGGTAACTCGCTGCGCGATTTCGAGTCCCTTGCAGAATTGGATCGAGCGCGACGGCTGTGTGTCCGCCGTCGTGGAGAGTGGTCTCGCGCCGCGGAGGAGTCGGCTCAGACGCCATCAATGCTCAGCGTTCGGCATTGCGTCGAGACTCGACCGTCTTCATGCCACCTGCCTCTATTGCATGGCGCTGCAGGGTGCTGCGGAACACTGGTGTCTCCGCGACGAGGCAAACAGCAATGGCCATGGCCGATGCAGGACGGGGCCGCGCCGTTTAGAAACTCTGCTCGAATCGCACGCCGCCTGGCGTGAGCCCGAGTCGGCTGACTGCTGGCGCACGATGTGAAGGCTCTGCCTTGTCGGAGCGGAAGGTGAAGTAGAGCGACGTCACCCCGGCTGCGATGGCCGTGACGGTGAGTACGTCCGACGCGACGGCGAAAGCCCTGGCGCGACCGCCGACTTCGTCGCGTTGCGCCGCCGTCGACCAAGACGAGTTTCTCAGATCCGCGAGTTCATTCGCCTGCATTACCGCCAACACGCCGGTTATGCCTGCCCCCAAGGTGGTGACCGCCGTGGTCGTCCAACTGATCCACAACTTGGTGGAATCACTGCGCGGCGCAGGGACGTTCGCTGGGGTGGCAATGCGCATGGGAGGTGGAACCCGTACCAAATGGACGCGAACGTCGCTTGAATCTCCAGCGGCAAGAGCAACGACAGTCCCGCTGCTTTGATACCCAGCCTTGCGCAACTCAACACGATGATCACCGGGATCCAGGGCTATGCTGGCATGCGGATCCTTCCGATCCACGGGGAATCCGTCGACCAAGATTTCGGGCGCCTGAACGTTCGACACGATGCGAATATGCGCAACGCGAGCCTTGAGCGCCACAATGCTCGCGGCGACCTCCGCAGAGCGTTCTTCGTCGACGTCCCCACCGCCAACCTGCAAATATTGCTCGAGCGCCCAAAGCGCGTTCGTATAGTTTCCCAGCTGCTGGTTGACTTGCCCGATGTTGTAAAGGATTCGGTAATTCTTCGAAAGCTCGTAGGAGCGACGGAACTCGATGAGCGATAGCTTGTAATCGCCGGCGTTGTAGAATTGGATACCCTGTGAGAAGTGTACACGCGCCTTCTCTAAATCCGGTGGCCGCGCTGTTTGATGGGAGCCGGCACTTGCCGGAGCGACGGGCGCCAGCGCTGGCTCCGCGGCGGCGATGCCGGTGACGGCGCACCAGCTCAGGCAGACGAAAATGGCGAGATATCTTGGACGGTGCATGATCATTTCCCGAAAGGATCACTTTCGTCGATCGCGTGCCGAGGCGGCTTTCGCGTGAGGGGTTGTGAGAACTGAGTGTTTGGGGCGGGAGTAGACGCAACAGGGGCTGCAGTGGCGGCGACCGCAGGAGTGTTCGCAAGGACTGCCTTTTTCACCGAGCGCGCTGAGTGCCCTACGCGGGGTGCGGCAGAGTCGCTCTCGCCCTTACCGCGTGACGCTCGCTCCGCGTCATCTGACGCGGGATATTGCGCCGGAAAAGCGGAGTCAGCGGCCGGCGTTGGATGCTGCTGCAGATTGTTTGGACTTTGACGCGCTGCAAGCGGGTCCGCAGCTGCTGGCGCGGATGGGACGGTGTTGCCACTATTCTCGAGCCCTGACCGATCGAGCGCGAGTACGGCTAGCAAACCTACGGCACAGCAGAGCAGCGTTGCACCGCCGAGAACCGCCCAAAGCAGACTCCGGTCGCGCTTGGGCACGTCTTCACTGGGCGCGCTTTCTGGGACGGCCGTTGCTTGTCGTCTCGAGCCTTGTGACACTTCCGAAGGGATCTCTGCAAAGCTTTGCGACCCATACGACCGCAAGGTTCCAACGCTATACGCCCCTTCTGCCGCTGGGTACGCCCCGGAGCGCAACTGTCCCGAATCAAACAACCTCTGTGCGCTTCGGATCTCCGAGCGACGGCTTTCGATGGCCGAACCGCAGTATTTCTGCAGGAGTGCCGCGACGTCATCGCGGCTAATCGAGCGCGAGCCATCGCTCAAGAATGCCTCTAGAGCCAGACGCATTTCTTCTGCCGTTTGGAAACGTGATTCTGGCGCGGTGGCTAGCGCCCTGGCCACGATCGCTTCGAGCTCCGGCGGATAGTCGCTTAGGACGGAGCTAGGTGGCGAGTATTCGCCGTATAGAATTTTGAGGATCGTCTGTCCCGCATCCTGGTTCGGGTCTGGATTGAATGCGCCTTTCCCAACGGTAATGAAGTAGAGTACGCAGCCGAGTGTGAATATGTCTGCTCGGCGATCGACGCTACGACCGCGGATCTGTTCCGGGGCAACGTAGGCAATCTTGCCCTTGAGCTCACCATTTTGCGTAGCCTGGTGTTGCTGGTTTTTCGATTTGACGATACCGAAGTCCATGACCTTCAGTTCGCCGGTCGCCGTAATCATGAAGTTGTGCGGCGTCGCGTCGCGATGAACGACTTCCATGTGAACGCCATCATCATCCAAGAGTTCATGCGCCGCGTGCAGCCCGCTGCACGCCTGAGCGACGAGATGCGCCGCGATACGGTAGGTGAGGCGTCTCTGAGGAAGCTTACTTACTAAGGTTGCGAGCGATACGCCGTACAACCACTCCATCGCGATGAAGAGGACATCTTGTTCTTGCCCGAGTTCGAGAATCTTGCAAACGTTCGGGTGATCGACGGAAGCGGCGATCTGCGCCTCGTCGAACATGTACTCCTGCACTTTCTGACAGTCCTTCGACTCCATCGGGATGGCAGTTTTGATCGCAACCACTTTGGGCAAACCGAGCCGCCCCGTCTGACGTGCAGCCCAGACCTGACCCATGCCGCCTCGCGCAATCGGGCATAACAGCTGGTAACGGCCTAGTGTGTCACCAGCTTGCAGCGACTCGGCTGAAAGGGATTCCGTGCTTTCGATAGCATGCATTTGGTCGTTCACTTCAAACGCCTTCGTCTCGGTTCAGAAGCCGGAAAAGCAGGGAAAAGTACCGCTGAGGCCACGCCCACTTTGGTCATAACGCAACACGTCGTATGCAAACGAGAGTTGAGGGCCAGAGCGTTGAATGCAGTAGATGCTGCCATTGCTGCGCCTAGATCCCACGCCAGGGTCGAAGTCGGCTGGCCCCATCGTGCCATTGAGCCGAATGTTGCCCCCGGTCGCTAGCGCCGAGAAGCCATCTGCGATCGTCATCGGGCCAACGTCAATCGTGACGTTTCCTGCAATTACGCGTTGCATGCCGCGAGCGATATCGGGCCCAGTGAGCTTTGGCACCGACCCAGCGGCGAACATTGCGTTCGCAAGCAAGTAGACGGCGTCGTAGAAGTTCTCGAAACCTCCCGGGTTCTCGAAGTACGGGTTGGCGGTGCGGAACCGCACCAGGAACTGATTGTAGAGCGTCATGTCTTCGGCAGAAGCCGGAGCGACGCCAACGACGCGCTTGCGTTTCCCTTCGCTCGTGTTGCTGCCAGAGTCGAGGCCCAAGTAGTTCAAAAGGTCGAGGTTGGCCGAAAGCGAATTCGGTAGCACGTAGAAGGGACGAGCCTGCCCCGCCGCGGCGGCTGCCCAGCCCCCTTCAACGGCCGGTAGAATCTTGCTAACGAACTCTTCTCGCGTGAGTGCCAGCACGACGTGCGGACGGAACGCGAGCAGGGACGCATTGAGTGGCGCGTAGTCCGCCGATGGGTCATCCGCCAACGCGGTCACCGAAGCGGAGAAGAAATTCGAGCCATTCTCGGTCACGGACTTGCCATTGAAGCGGAGGATTGGGGAGATGGTGTTAGCAATGCTCTCCTCCGCGTAGCGCTTACTGACGAGCATCGCGACGCGCAGCGGCTCGCTGACTGCCAAGTAACTCTCGATCCGTGCGAGCAAGGGAACGTACGCCGGACCTACGTCGCGGATATCGCCGATCACGTGCCAAAATAGGCCACCGGTCGAGAGTGATGTCAGAGTGTTGTCGGCAAAACCAGGATTTATCACCAGAGCTTGTTTGTTCAACGCGTGATCGACGAAGAAGCGCTTGTTGTTTGCACTCGGCAGGTGCGAAAGAACGGCGGGCACTCCAAGTTCGTCGAGTAGGTGCGTCGCGCCGGCATCCACCAAACTCTGGTCGTTACGGCATACGACAGCCACGAGCGGCCTCAGTTTTCCGAGCGGTCCACCAGGTAAGCCGCCGACCGATCCGTTGAATTCGTCGACGGCAAGTCGTACGTTGAGCGTAGACATCTGGGACAGCGGAGCGGCCGCAGGCACGTTCAGGAACGCACCGAAGTAGACGGCGTTTTCATGCTGGTAATCGCCGAAGACCAGCGGACAAGCCTCGGTCTTTAGTGGCACGCAACTCTTGCCCGGTGTGAGGCAGGCATAGGGTTCGCCAAGATGCGTCGCGACGCAGTCAGCGTTGGATGTGCAGCCTTCACCCGCATTGGTTCCGGCGGAGCCGGCACTGCCCGCATCGGTTGCGGCGGTAGCGCCACCCACAGCAGCCAGAGATCCGTCACCGCCTGTGGTGTCTTCGACCGCGCTCGTTCCGCCTCCGCTCATACCGGATGCGCCGGTTCCGGTATTCATTCCGACTGAGGAAAGCGGCGCAACACAAGACCCTGCGCGACACTCCAAGCCCGCAAACGTCGGACCTAGCGCGGCGCAGTCGCTGGTCCTAGTGCACTGGGAGGTCTCTAGGTCGAGAAAGTAGTTGCAGCCCGCGAGCGCCGCGAGCGAAAGGAGTAATTGTCCGTACCTTGACGAGTTCATCGGATTTCGTTCCGCTCTGGGGGACCGAGCCGGAAGGTGCACTTCCCGCTCGGTCGGCGTGCAACGGTGCCGCGGACTAGCCTCCGTTCGCGGGTTCGGAAGGGATGCAGTCCGGTTCCGTCAGCATCTTGGTTAGACCACCTGTGCTGTTACGAACGGCCCGTGCCTTGATCGAGTTAATGCGATGTTTGATCTTGTCCTTCGTAGAAGCGCTGACGGCATCAGGCTGGCTGTCATGACGGTCAATTATCGTGAGGAAAAGCGCTAGACTTGCGTCGCAGTCAGCCCCAGACAGCTCGCTGTTCGGAGAGACGGGCAACAGGCCATAGTCGTCGGCCCCGAGTTGAGTGGTGGCGTCCGAACAATTGAGGACTTGGGCTCGGTACCAGTCGGTGGCTTCCGCGACGAAAGCATTGACTTGGGAGAGCTGCTCGGGATCAGCCATTACCAGCGGCATGACGTAACCGCCAACATCACAGTTCATGGATAGTGCAAAGGCATATTCGCCGATCAGCCCGAAAGAGTAGTCGTACGGAACCGGGGCTCCACTTCCATCAAAGCAGATCGACTCGATTACGCCGGAGTTCCCACCGGCCCCTGCTTGCGCAGTGCTAGCGATAAAAGTAGTTCCGCCTGTAAGTTCAGACCCGCCTGACGCTGCGCCGCCGGAGCTCGACCCACCTGTTGCCAGATTGCCGCCCTGGGCATGGATCTCAGTGCTGGAGACGGTTTGAGAATTGCCGCCAGTTTGCACGGCTACGTGGGTTTGTGAGCTTCCTCCCACTTCTGACAGCCTGCCAGACGCAGACGTTCCACCAGCTTGCGTGCCTGTTCCTCCATTAGCCTCACCAGCTGTCGTAGTCATCCTCTCGGTCGCGCCGCCTAGCGCTGCATCGGTTTGCGTCTTTCCGCCACTCGCCGCACCGCCGAGAGCGGACTTTCCGCCCTGCCCATCGACGTCGGTTTCCGCACTCTTGCGATCTCCGGACTCCGTTGGATCTGAAGGCGCGTCCCAGCAACCGCTGAGAGAGAGAACTAATGCGAAGCCAGCTAGATGAAGGTATTTTTGCGTCATGTATTTCACAGTGATGTTCGTTCGTTATGTCTTTGCGAATGCCTGGAACTGCCTTCGGCTTCCTATCGGAACGCTAGCAGAGCGTCTTCGGCTGCTATCGGTCTACCGCGAAGGCGTGGTGGAACCGACGCAGCCGAACTTGGTCGCAAGCTCTCCGATCCCGTTCCCAATCTGCGCCTCTCAGAAGAGAAGGCAGCGGTTGCTTCCGTAATACACGGTGCAAATGCGGCCCGTGTAGTTGACCCCGACCGCATAGCTCAGCTTACAGTACGTTCCCGGCACGGTGCCAGCGGGGCAGTTCCCCCAAGCGTTGGCTGTAACGCCTGACGCGCTTACAGTGGCGCTGGGTGGATCGTTCGTGCTGCCGTCCCCTGGTGGGTCGACGAGATCGAGCTCCCCGACACTCTTGACGAGGGGGCATTCTTTGCTGAACTCCTTCTGTGCAGTGCGCCAAGACTTGTAGTTCAGCGCGCCGGGAAAGATCTCGGTGGACGTGGTGTTTATGGTCGTGGACCCGTTGGGCGTCCAGGCTGGTACACCCGTGCACGCCTCGATGTCCCCACCGACGCCGGCAATTTCGTACTCGGGCAAGCCCGTGACTTTCACGAGGGCTCGCGCAACTGCCTGGCGCGCTTCCTCCACGGTGTTGATGATCTCGAGGTCGCCAGCAACGGCATCCGGTAGATCGGATCCCACTATCGCACCATTAGCGTCCGCCGAGAGCCGCGTCAGCGGGTACCCGGTCACCCAGCTATCCTTGACTAGCTGCGCGATCAGGGTGTCCTTGGCGGTAGATTGATTGCAGTGTCCGGGTGGAAGTGCCTGCGAGATAGTCTCGGTCGGCTCGCTATTCTCGGCGGCGACGCTGCAACCCAGCGGCAACGCGCAGATTGCTACAAGAACACAACTCATACCCGTGATTCGTAGATGGTTCATTCGGCACCTTGTCTGCGCAACGCGATCATGTTGCGTATAGTCCACCCGATGCAAGGCTGATGCCGATGAGCTCACGGCCGCGACGCACACGCAAGAGGCCGTTTCTTTCAAGGGTTTGCGTGTGCCACAGGACCGTTCCAGTCACGCACGGTTCCCTCGAAGTGAAGGGGGATTCACTTCGAGGGATGGCTCAGTACAAGCGCCGCAGTTCATCGAGAACTCCTCAGGGGTTGTGGGTAGTAGTCTTGCGGCACAACTTACGACGCACACCTTCAGAAGCTCGGCCCATCGCCGCTTCTGAGGAGTATGAGTGGAACCGATCGGTGTTGGCACTTGCTCAATTGGGGAGGCTCGCACCTTACTCTCGCGCTTACGTCTGGCCTTTGCATCGCGCTGGGCGCTTGTTCTGGACCCGACCCATCCGAACTAGACGCGCAAGCAACTTCTGCTCTCATCGTCGGAACGCTCTCGCCA
>JBLNFG010001252.1:0-7718 GCA_050263495.1 Myxococcales bacterium
GAGGCCCGAGGATCATCCTAGTGAGGATCCGATCTTTCCCTTGGTATCTGCTCCAATTCCTCAAGCAGTAGACATCCAGCCATCCATCGAGATCGGTCCAAGTGATACGGGGCAGGCTGCACCTGGCGCGGCAACCCCCGGCGAATTAGCCCCGCCCCAAATCCGGGATACGCTCCGCTCTCCGTCGGACCAGGAATCTCAGCCGAGAAGCGTCCGCAATCTGGAAGCCGCGCCCGACCTCGCACCGCAACCCGACGTGGACGTGACTGCGCCGAACAGGCCAAATGAGTCGAACAGCCCAAATGAGTCGAACAGGCCAAATGAGCCGGTCGCGACAGGGGCCACATCAACGCGCATGGCCACAACGACTGCGGCTGAGAGCGATAAGACTCTCTATAGCCCCAGCGAGAGCGCTGCCCCTCCACGCTCGATCCCGTCTCGCTCGGCGCGTCCTTCTCCGATTCCACCGGATCGCCAACGTCAGGTGGGTTGGATGCAAGCCGTAGGACTTGCCACGCTTGCGGGCATCGTGACCTTCGCTGTAACCGTGCCCATCGCTAGCTGGTTTCACCGACGACAGGAGCCGCTCAGAACGGAACCACCCGTCGCCGCCGAGGCCTCGCCGACCGCGTCAACACCTCCCGTTGCTGACCAATCCAGCGTTCCCGCTTCGGCGATCTCCGGGGGAACCGCACCAAACGCCTCTGAATCGAGCAACAGCCCGCCTGCACCGAGCGCGTCCATCGAGGAGATTGCGGTCCCGAGCAATGTGACTTTAAGACCAGGCGAAGCGGTCATCGAGGTGATGACTGGAGGCGACCACGCCATTTTCCTAGATGACACTTTCGTCGGTCGTGGACCGGTGCGGGTCATCCCCGTCGCGAATGGCCGCCACGTGGTGCGCACGCGCCTGAACGGCGCCGAGCGTTCGGACTCAGTCGAGGTCGGAACCGGACGCGCCCTACGGCTCTCGCTCGAGCAAGCGTGGAAGTGATGGGACCGCGACGATCAAGGTGTACTCAAGCGCTGGTGCTTGCAGGGCTGGCGCTCGTCGTTTCGTGCCGCTCCTCTAGACACGAGCCACAACGCTCACAAGTTTCGGCTTCGGCAGCCGTACCCCCCAGCTCAGTACCTGGTGCGGCGGCGGGCTCCAAGTCTGCTTCGATCGCGCTGCTCGATCTCCTGCCTGCCTGCGACATCGATCACAATGGTCAGCTGCTCGACTTCGGAATACCGGCCTCTTCCGTTCCACACACCTTCGGAGCAAGCGTTACTAACGTCGGTGAACCGAGCCAAACCATTGATCGAGCGGGGTCGAGCTTTCTCCGCGTTTCGGAACGGCGCCTCTTGCGCGATTTCTGGCTCGATGAACCCACGGATGAATTGACGGCGCGACTACGGGTCGCGGGGCGAATGGCGACGAGCATCTCACTGTCCATCGACGGCCGCCGGCTCGCGCGAAAGAAACTGAATCGCAATGAGGTCTCGCTGCTTTCGTTTCCGCGGTTCCCCGAACGTCTGGAACCGGGACGCCACACCGTCCTGATTGAAGCGCACGGACGAGCCACGAGTCCCCCCGAGTCGTGGTTCGAAGTCGACTGGCTCCACCTGCGGCGCACGGCCAGCCCCGACGCGGATGACGTAGCTCCCACGCTGCGGGACATCGTCGCGGACCAAGAATTGGATGGTGTTCCGCGTCGTTCGATCGTTCTGCGCGCTGGCACGACGATCCGATGCCCGTTCCATTTGTCGAAGCACACCGAGCTGAAGCTGGACCTCGGAGTCGGGGGTTCGGGCCGCGGGACGGCAGAGATTCGAATGATTGAGGATGGGCTACCACCCAAGACCTTGCACGAGCGTAAAATAGCCGGCGGGAACGGGGCACGTTGGACGCCGATCACGGTCAACCTCTCGGCTTTTGCAGGACGCATCGCGGCTCTCGAGCTCCGCGCAGTCTCCGCCAACCAGGGAGGTCGAATCGCATTCGGTGAACCCAAGCTCGTCCGCACTACCAGTTCTGCGGGTGAACCGGTACGCGCCAAGAACGTCGTGGTCGTGATTGCTGCCGGCCTTGACCGGCGTTCGGTGCCACCTTGGGGACCGATCGCTGACCGCGCGGCGCTTCTCGAGTTGCGACGCGAAGCTGTTTCGTTCGACGGCTATCGAGTTCCCACCACGGTTCCAGCGGGTGTCGTTGCGACCCTGCTCACGGGCGTGTCCCCCATTAGTCACCGCGTGGAAGACACCGCGGCGCGGCTCACTCAGTCCACGCGCACCGTCAGCGAAACAATCAAGCAGGCGGGCGGCCGCACCGCGATGTTTACCGGCGTTCCCACCACGTTTGCGGCCTTTGGCTTCAACGTTGGCTGGGACGACTACGGTGCATACTCGCCGGTGCTCGACTTGCCCGCCGAGACACCGATCAATGAGGGCGCGCGTTGGTTAGCGCGAGAGTTGGACAACAGCGCGGAACCGAAACGCTTCCTGTTCGTGCACGCACGGGGCGCGCATCCGCCCTGGGATATCACCAAAGAACAAGCGGCACAGCTCGAACCGGCTGACTACAGCGGAGCGCTCGATGCGCGCCGGGGTGGCATCACGATCGGTCGCATTCGCCGCCAAACTACCAGGGTGCAGCGCCGCCTCAACGACGAGGATCTGCAGCGTTTGCGGGGCCTCATGGCGGCCGCATTCTCGCGTCAGGTAGCGGCGGTTGGGCAACTCATCGAGACGCTCAAGCGCAAGAATGCGTGGGACGACACGCTGTTCATTTTCGCGGGCGACACGACGAACGGCGACACGGGTACCATTCCTTTCGATCCCGTCGGGAGCCTTCGTGAAGAGCAGTTGAGCGTACCGCTTTTGGTAAAGTTCCCTCGGAAGCTACACGCGGGGGAATCGCATACCGGTCTGGTCACCTCCACCGACCTTACACGGACAATCCTCGAAACACTCGGATTGAAGATCGGTGACTCGATCGAAGGTAGCAGCCTCTTCGAGGCGATCGCAGATGCTCAGTCACCGCAGGGACGTACGCTGGTCTCTACCTTGGGCCGGCGATACGTGTCTCGCACAGGGATCTGGCTGCTCCACGGGGATCGCGGCGCGCTGCCCAAGCTGTGTCAAACCGACATCGATCCGATGTGCGTCGAAGATCGGTTGGGGCAGCAGCCGTTGACGGCACGAGCACTGCTGCAATGGACTAACGCAGAGCTTACTAGACTCAGTCGCGTTGCCACAACGACGCAACGCGAGCCCGCCAGCATTGATCCAGAAACCGCAGCCGCGCTCACGGTTTGGGGCGACGTCGAAATGTAGAGACGTCGCGGGGACTCCTGGTTCAGCGCGCAGCGCGCTCACTCGCTAGACGATCCGCCACCTTGGCTGACTTGGACGCGATGGCACATCGATCGGGATCCTTTGTGAACCAAATTTGCCGATCTCGCCCCGTGAAAAGCGTCCCGCTATGACGTGGCCACACCGACCACACGCGCCGGCATGCCAGTCGAGCGCCCGCACGTCGTAGCCGCGACGCTCTAACAAAACTGCAGAGCAGCTCGGGCAGTACGTGGATTGACCTTCGGGATCGTCGATGTTACCGGTGTACACGTGCAGGAGCCCCTCGTCGCGCGCAATCTCACGAGCGCGCTGGCAAGTGGCCTTCGGCGTACACGGCACGTCGGGCATGCGATAGTCTGGGTGGAAGGCGGAAAAGTGCAGGGGAACCCCTGACCCAAGCTCTTCCTTCATCCAGTGCGCCAGCGCTCGGATCTCGTCGTCGCTGTCGTTGTGGCCAGGGATCAACAACGTGGTCACCTCGATCCATACCGACGTGTGGTGCACGAGATACTTGAGATTGTCCTTCACCACGTCGATCTCCGCCGCACACAGCTTGCGGTAGAACTCCGGGGTAAATGCCTTGAGATCGACATTCGCCGCGTCCATGACCGAGAAGAACGGCTCGCGTGCGGCGGGTGTGATGTAGCCAGCCGTAACCGCCACGGTGCGAACCCCGCGTTCACGGCAAGCCTCGGCAGTGTCGATGGCGAATTCGGCGAAGATGACTGGGTCATTGTACGTGAACGCGACGCTCTCGCAGTTCCACGCATGCGCGGTTTGGGCAATGTCCGATGGGCTCACCAACGATCCAAGTCGGTCCGTGCTGCGAGCCTTAGAGATGTCCCAGTTCTGACAGAACCGACAACCTAGGTTGCATCCGGCAGTCCCAAAGCTGAGAACACTGCTGCCGGGATAGAAATGGTTGAGCGGCTTTTTCTCGATCGGGTCAATGCAGAACCCCGACGCACGACCGTAGCTCGTCAGCCAGATGTCGCTTCCGCGGCGTTCTCGGATATAGCAAAACCCGCGTTGCCCCTCGTGAAGCGTGCAGGCTCTCGGGCACAATCGACAACACACTCGTCCGTCTGCGAGCTGTTCGTGAAAGCGTCCTAGGGTGACGCCTTGCTCTTCGTGTGGCGCAGACATACTCAACGATAGCGCCTTCCGCAATCTCAGCACCAAGCTACGGCGTATAGCCGGCTAAATTGCCCTGAGTTTTGCGAAAGTACGTGGTGCAGGCAAGCGTCTGCGCCAGTGATTGCGTGCCTTGGTGTTCGGAGCCCGCAGCATGCCTCGGCGTCACCGTCATAGGCCGCCGCGACCTGGTCGTTGGCGTCGAGAACGCGCTGTACAGATATGCCACAGTGGCTTGCATGCTCGAGCATACCCGCACTCGACTGAGTGCACTCGAACGCAATCCCGTAAATCAACCCTCCGAGCGCGGCCGAATCAAGCGCTCTAACGACACCCCGTGAAGCGCAAGAGCCGTGCGCTGCCGAGCGCACAGGGTGCGAATCCCTTCGAGACCGAGATCGACCATTTTGTCCACCTGTGAGCGATCGACTGGACGTCCCTCGGCGGTGCCTTGGATCTCGATGATCTGCCCTCGCTCCGTCGCAACCAGATTGAGGTCTACGCGGGCTTGGCAGTCCTCGGAATAACACAGATCGAGCAGGAGTTCGTCGCCAACATGGCCGACGCTGATCGCCGCAACCTGGTCCTCGAGCACGGGGATTTCGAGAACGTGGCGTTGACGCAAAGTGTCCAAGGCCAAGGCCAAGGCTACGAAGCCCGCCGTAATCGAGGCGGTGCGCGTGCCACCATCCGCCTCGAGCACGTCACAATCGACGACAATCTGACGTTCACCGAGGTACTTGCGATTCACCGCCGCTCGCAGCGCACGCCCGATCAAGCGTTCAATCTCGCGCGATCTCCCTCCGAGTGGACGCTCTCGACCGTCACGCTTCTCGCGCCGAACCGGATTAGAGCGCGGGTGCATCTGGTATTCGGCAGTCACCCAACCCTCGCCCTTACCCTTTAGGAATTCCGGAATCTGCTCGTCTACGCTGGCCGTCGCCAACACGACGGTGCCGCCCGCGCGGTACAGCACCGAACCTTCAGCAAGGCGCTGAAAGCCGGGCGTCATTTCTGGTTCTCGCAGTGCGTTCTGTAGGCGATCGGTTCGCATTCGGCTCATTGCAGCCGCCAATAGCACGCACCAAGATAGGTCGCACGACGGCAATGGTACGCCCGAGCGCGGTCGCACTCGAGTAGCGCGGCCGCTGGGTCACGGGCTGCTGACGTGACTGCCGCGCGCTGCAGCGCATGAACCCAGCACGCGAGTGTGATTCGAGTGATTGGTTTGGTCAGTGCGGCGCGGGAACGGAACCTGACGCACAAAGCAGCTACGGCGTCCATGGCCACGGACGCCGTTCTGCAACGTAACTTCGAGCAAGATCAGCCGGCGCGGGCCATCGGTGTGGCACCAACCTGAAGCTCGCTGACCGAAGGCATGCGGCGTGGACGCGTCGCCAGCGTGCGCTGGACGAATTCCAGCGCTTCCTCGACTTGGTCGACCTGACATAGCAACAAATCGCCAGGACGCAGCCCTTCGAGCGCGGTCTGAATTGCGCCGAACTCGCCGCGCGCCTCAACTACCTGACGTACCCTGCGTGTTGCACCGAGCCCCTGGCGCATGAGACGAATCACTTCGCCATCGGCACGGCCGCGCATGCACTTGTCTTCGTAAATGTAGACGCGATCGAACTCATTGCCGATGATCGCCGCCTGCTCGAAGATGTCGATATCGCGACGATCTCCGGCCGGCGTGTAGACGATGCTTCGCGATTGATGGGGCAGGGCGCGGATCGCGTCGACCAGTGCCAACAGCGCCGAGGCGTTGTGACCGTAGTCCAGAATGATGGTGCTGCGGCCGTGAGTGATGACGTTGAAACGACCAGGAACAGTGCCGACATCGCCTCGGAAATTGCCCAAGCGAGTACCGATGATCTCCTTCGGTATCCCGACCGCCCAACAAGCAGCCGCAGCCGCTAGAACGTTGTCGACCTCGAAGGCGACTCGACCACCGTGAGTGAGCGGGATGGCATCGACGGGGATCAAACGCTCGACGCGCTCGCCTTGGCCAACAACGAGCCAACCATCTTGCACGGTGGCATATCGGCCGCCATTCTGGCGGTGCGCGACGAGGACCGGATGTTCGAATTGGCGCGCGAAATAGGTGACATTTCCTCGACAGCGTTCCGCCATTTGCACGCACAGGGGGTCGGCGGCATTGAGCACTGCCGATCCGGAAGGCGCAACTGCACGTACGACCGTCTCCTTCACGCGAGCCAGCTGCTCTGCTGTCTCGATGCCCGCCATCCCGAGATGGTCACCGTCGGCAATGTTGGTCACCACCGCAACGTCGCACTGATCGAATCCGAGCCCTTCACGCAGAATTCCGCCGCGAGCCGTCTCGAGAACGGCTGCGTCGACCAGCGGGTGCGAGAGCACGACGCGTGCACTCTTAGGTCCACTGCAGTCACCCGTGTCGATGCGTTGGCCATCGACGTAGATGCCGTCAGTGCAGGTGACGCCAACCGTGTGCCCGACGCCCTTCATGATGTGAGCAATGCAGCGCACCGTCGTCGTTTTGCCATTGGTACCGGTCACGGCGAGTACGGGGATGCTCGCCGTCTCGGTCGGCGCAAACATGCTTTCGATAATCGCCTCGCCCACGTTGCGACCCTGACCCTCCGATGGATCGAGGTGCATCCGCAGCCCGGGCGCAGCATTGACTTCCACGAACGCACCGCCCGTCTCCGCGAGCGGGCGATCGATACGCGTCGCAACTAAGTCGATGCCCGCGATATCTAGACCCACCATGCGCGCGGCCTCGATTGCTCTCGCCGCTACGTCGGGGTGAACTTGGTCAGTGACATCGACGGCACTACCGCCCGTGCTCAAATTGGCGTTGCGTCGCAAGACCACGGTTTGCCCAGCGGCAGGAATCGACTCGAAGCCGAGTCCCTGTGACGCCAAAACCTCGCTCGCGATGTCGTCGAGAACCATCTTGGAGAGGGACGTCGAGTGATCGTCCCCACGTCGCGGATCCTCGTTGACTGCCGCAACCAAATCGCAGATCCGGCTTTGGCCGTCGCCCACAACACGAGGAACCTCGCGACGCGCTGCCGCGACAAGTTTGCCGCCAATGACCAGCAACCGGTAATCGTCGCCAAAAATCTGGCGCTCGACCACAACCTCGCTAAGGCCGCCGAGGCGCGCTAGCTCGAACGCGGTGGCCACCTCTTCACGAGTGGTAAGGCCTACAGAGACGCGCTTGCCTTGGTTGCCCTTGAGCGGCTTGACCACGACGGGTC
>JBLNFG010001253.1:0-6450 GCA_050263495.1 Myxococcales bacterium
TCGCGCAGCGAGAGGATCGGCGCTTGTAGTAGGGGTTTCAAACTGATTGGCGCTCTAGGGGCGGGAAACGTGGCGGCCCTTTACAGACTGCGTTCCTACCCCATCTTTCAACGTATTCGCACTCGCGGCCTAGATCAGAGGGACGAGAGCCGCTCGATCAGTCTCTCTACTTCGGTTCCTGCGAACTCGAAACGTCTGACGCGGTGCTGGCACCGCCGCGTTTGACGACATGTCCTGTCACCTTGAACTTCCATTCCGTTGGATCGTTTGCCATGGCAGCAAATAGGAAGCCGAGTGCCCCCACTCCCATCACCACAGCGCCAGTTGGGACGAATGCGCCCCTTAGATCGGCGTCTGCCGCTCCAACTACTAGAAACGTGCCTCCGGTCAACCCTAACGCCCAACCCCATTGCTTCCAGAATGCGGCGGAGCTGTGCGACCCAGTCTGATAATCGATCCCCTCGATCTTGAGGTCGGTGACGGCATCGCCGCCGTGCTGGTTCACCAAGCGATCTAGCTCGGGCTCTAGCGGGAAGCGGGTCTCGGTGCTCTGGTGGCGCGGTGCGGTGACTGTCTTTTCAAAGTTAAAGGGCGCCACCACCGAGTACTGCGTCTCGCTCACAATCGCACCACTGGTATCAAGGTATTGCCCGGATGCAGAAACCGGATACTTGGTGTCGAGAGACGTTACCGTCACCACGTTTCTTGACGTGTAACAACCGTTACACAGTAACCCGAGTGAGAGTAACAGGTAAGGGCTCCGAGACGTGGTTCTCATTGGTGCGCCTTCCCCTGTAGTCCGAGCGCTCGATCAGCGGAAGAATAACCGTAGCCGGCGTAGTCTTCCGCAACGAACAACGCAGAATCTACCTGAATCCATTTGTCGCTGCGTCGGACTTTGGCTGCAAATTTATCGGACGCGGGCATCTCGGATTGACCATGCTCCGTAGTGGTCACCGTTACGCGAGTGTTACCGTATCCGTACGTGCTGGAGGAGCGGGCCAAGTGCGTTCCACTATCCGCCTCGATCGTCCGCCCAGCATCCTTAGCGGGCGCTCTCGAAATCATGACGGGGTAATCGGCGGTGCTTGCGTCGAGGGTGAAGAGCTCCTTCGGGAAGACAGGGGCTCCGCAGCCCGTTGCGGCTAGCAGTGCAAACGAGGACACGAACATGGTCGTGCGGCGGAAATGTGGTGACCCAAAGGGTTTGGACATAGCCAATTCGGCCAGACTTAGGCGATGATAGGGTTCGATGTCAATCGAGTTTTTGGGAGCGGCCGAGCGCCTGACGCCGGTGGCGTATTCCTCCCGCAGCACCGGCGCGTCATTGCGACAGGTTTCCTGTGAGCGCGAGTGGTTGACGGTGCGCGTTCGCAATTCCGCTGTGACGCCCGTGAAGCCCGTACTGCTTCGACATCATGGGCGTTCGACGGCAACGACGGTTCCGGAACGCACGCAGACACGGATGCAGGCGGACGAGCCAGAAGCGCCGCGTCGCGAGCGCTGCTCGGGCTTACGACTGCGCACGGTTACTGCGTCGGGGATGGCTCATGGCGCGAAAATGGCTATCCTGCGGGGATGGTCCGTCCGATCTTGGCTGTTGGTTGGTTCGTTCTGCTGCTTGGCTGCGACAAGCGTACGCCCGAAGAAAAGGGACGCGACTACGCCGACGACAAGCTAGGTTTTGTCCAAGGGGCAAGCCAAGAGCTGGCGAAACGCGGCAAAGGGATCGGAGAGGGACTCGGAAAGGGCGTGGGTGAGCTCGTGAAGAGCGCGGGCGGCGCGGTGAAAGATGTGGCTCATCCGCCGGTGAAGGTCGCCCTTGCGGCCTCGCTGAAGGACAGCGGACTCGGTATCGGACAAGCCAACGAGGGCGCCGATACACCCGAAGGGCGTGAGGTCGTGGTGCACCTAAGAAGTGACAAGGGCTACGCCGGGTTGCTTCGGCTCGAGGGACACGGTGCGGAGCAGCTCGTCGTGCAAAGCACGAGCGCCGAGAAGATTGAGCTCGCCGCGGGAGGGGCCGTTGCTTTGCGCTTCCTGTTTGATAGCAGCGTGCGCCTCTCCAAGTTGGAGAAGTTCGAGCTTCTCCCCGATCTGGAGCACGAGATCCGTTTGTCCGACGCAGCTGTCAAGCAGAATGCCATTGAGCTGAGTCAGCTCAGCGAAAAGAAGACGGGTGACGAGTATCAAGTTACGGTCTACGCAGTGTTCAAGAAGGCCACGAACAGGGCCTTGTCGCTGAGAGCGTACGATCCCAATCACAATGAGATCAGTCGCAGCAAGGCCGTTGCGGCCACACCGCGCAAGACGGATTCGGCGGGCTTCTTGACCTTCACCTTCGACGGGCACACGCCGGTAACCAAGATCCGAAGCTACGAGCTCTTCGTCGAATAGCGCGCCGAAAGGTTTCAGGGACCACTGTCCGAGAACACGACTCGCGATCGACCCGCGCGAACAAGGCTCGACCACGAGGTAGTGCTCTTGGTTGTTCTCTTCCTAGGCGAACCGCTTGGCGGAGGTCGTGTCAATAAAGATGGACGGAAATTCACGAACCGACCTATGCGAGTAGGAGTGTGTGACTCATTGTTTCAAAGTCATGAGCTTGGATGGGTGATTGGGGGCTGACACCTGTGGGCTGTTACAGTGAATTCTGTTCAATCGGCGTCGTCACACAAAAGATACTTAGCGTCGTGATGTTGGTTGGATAGTATCGACCCGGTTCGTGCGCCGCGGGCCTGCTCGCTGTCGTTCTTGGTAGTGTTCTCATTTTCTGTACGACGTTCACGCGGGCACGCTGAACACAACCGTCTAGACGTTCCGATTCACACCTCCCGAGCTCCAAACGAGGAAACATGATTCCATCGAAAACTTTGTTGCGACCTTGGCTGTGCAAATCCGCCTTCCCTCCGAACAGGGTACTGAATCGTTTTGCTACGAGGTTCGTGTCGGCGGCAATCCTCTTGTTTGTGCCCTGCGCCTGTGGGGGCGTTTCGGGCGAATCGGAGGCAACATCGGTTAGCCTCGAGCCTCTGTCACACCACCCGTGCGGTGAAGATCTCTTCGATACGGCGTTTGCGAACACGAACGGTCGGGCCTGCGCCACCTGTCACGTGCGAGAGGAGCACACCACGTTGACTCCTGCCCACGTGAACGCATTGCTAGCGTCTGCGCCGAGTGATCCGCTCTTCAATCGCATCGATGCCGACGATCCGCTCGCTGCCGAACCCACCTACGAGCACTTGAAGAAGGGCCTGGTGCGGGTGAATCTGACGCTGAACGACAAGATGGATCTGATCGACGTGGACGGGAACGTTGTAACGCCGCCAGACCGCAAGATCGCTGTATGGCGCGCCGTACCATCCATAGAGAACACAGCCATCACGGCACCCTATCAGTACGATGGTCGCCGAGCGACGTTACAGCTGCAGGCGCAAGGCGCCGTGAACGACCATAGTCAGGGTGGCCTAGTTGCCCAGGAAGATCTCGATGCGATCGCTGAGTTCCAAAAGGAGCAATTCACGTCCGGCCGTGCTCGATCGGTGGCGAGACGGCTCGCGCACGGCACGCCCATCGAGGACATTGAACGCCCTGAGCTCAGCATGAAATTGACGCCGGCCCAGGCACGTGGCCGCGACGTATACAACGTTGCCTGCGAAGCGTGTCACGGAGGGGCGACCACGCTCCAAATCGTCAATCGCGAAGTTCACGATCTGGCTTTTCTTCAGCTGAAGCCGGACGGAAATGTCCTCTATGACACGAGCGTACAGCCGCCAAAGCCAGTGCTCAGACCACAACCGAACAACGAGTTCTTGAATGTCGGATTCGGCAACATCTCTTATCTGGGACAGATCTTTGGCGATTTCTTTGGGCCTCGATTCAATGCTTCCGTCCCGCTGCCGCAGTACCGCTATCGCTTCTACACCGACGCAACGAGAACCGTCCCAATCGCCGACTTGCCCCCCGTTCCGGTCACAGTGAGTGGCAGCCCCTCTGATTTGCAAGCAGCTGTGGACGCGAACGGAGCTCCTATCGTGGGACCGAACCTCTTACCCCAGCAGTTCTCGACCGATCCGGGCCGCGCGGCGACCACGGGAGAGCCACAAGACTTCGAAGCATTTGACGTACCTGCATTGCGCGGCATCGCGCACACGGGTCCCTACTTCCACGATAACAGTGCTGAGACGCTGCGCGACGTCGTTGACCTCTATAGCCGGTTCATTCTCCAGTTCTTTGGGCCTCTCAATCTGCCGCTCGTCAACCCGGCAGAGGAAGGGAGCATCTTCCCGGAGTCCCTGAGTCCCCAACAAAAGCAGGACTTGTTGGAGTTCTTGGAGATCCTTTAAGGTCCTCTCGTTTCGGCTCGCGGGGCCCGCTGGTTCCCGCGAGCCAGAACTTGTTCACTGCTTGTGCCTTGGGCCAAGCGCGCCGGACAAGCCAGCTGGCGCGGTCGAACTCGATGTACAACTAACCCGCGTCCTCCCGAATCCGGTCCGCACGCGTTACGGATCGGAATGGTTGCTCCGACTATGCCGCGGTCGCTGCGACCTGCTTGACCGCCTCGACTTCGATCTCGATGTCGATGCGCTCACCGACCATTACGCCGCCGGCCTCGAGCACTTGGTTCCAGCTGAGGCCGAAGTCCTTGCGGTCGATGGCAGCCTTAGCGGCGAATCCGGCACGCTCATTGCCCCATGGATCCTTGGTGCGACCGGCGTATTCGACGTCGAGGGTCACCTCACGGCTGACACCGTGAATCGTGAGGTCACCGGTCACGCGTAGGGCGTCCTCGGACTGCTTCACGATGCGTTTGCTCTTGAAGGTGATCTCGGGAAAACTCGTGACGTCAAGGAAGTCCGGCGACTTCAGGTGGGTGTCACGATCGGCAACGCCCGTTTCGATACTCGAGGCATCAATCACTACGTTCAACTCGGCTCGAGCGAGATCGCCATCCTCGGCGACGATGCTCCCGCTCCAGCGCGCGAACTGTCCGCGGACTTTAGAGATAACCAGGTGCCGGACCGAGAAGTGGATGCCTGAGTGGCTGCTGTCGATTTCCCATTTTTCGAGTGTCATGTGTGCGCTCCTTCGTCTGTGGGTGGCTTGGAAACGACTAGAGCAAGGTTCAGACCAGCGCGGAATTCCGAGAATTCCGGCGAATTAGGCGACCTTGCTAGCGTGCGGCTCTATCAAAATGATAAGCCTGGTCTCGAAATGATGAGGGCTAGGACCATGCAGGTCAGAACGTCGCGCGGGAGAGCATGAAAGCCACCGATCTGGATCTTCGAGAGCTCCTACACTTCGAACCCCGCGGTGGCGTGTTCCACTTTGGCGGCCAGCGCGCGCTCCTGTTCGACGCGGTGGCGTTGGGCATCCTGAGACGAGAGTTGATCCAAATGCTCGGCCTTTCCGGAGCGCGCGGGGTGCTCACCCGTTTCGGTTACGCGCACGGCTGGCGCACGGCTGAGAGCATGAAAACGGCATTTCCATGGGACAATGATAGCGAATGGAAGCGCGCGGGCGGACGGTTGCACGCCCTTCACGGTCTCGTCTCGATCGAGATCCCTTCGGCGTCGAGCAACGAACCATTTGCCGAGTCAATCTGGCATGATTCGTACGAAGCCGAACAACACCTGCTGCACCTCGGTCGCGCCGAAGAACCCGTGTGCTGGACACTCACCGGCTTTGCGAGCGGGTATCTCTCATTCTGCAACGGTCACGAGATCTACTGCATTGAGGAGCGTTGCCGCGCCAAGGGAGACGCCGTGTGCACGCTAATCGGGCGGCGGCGCGAGGAGTGGGGAGACTCGATCGCTCCGTATCTTCCGTTCTACGAAAAGGAATGCCTTGACGCGGCGCTCGAACGGGTCACCCACGAGCTCAAGCGCGTCGAGCAGCGCCTGCGTGTGAGAAAGAACGAGCTCGGGCTCGAGGGCTCTGACTCCGGCGCATCGGGACTCATCGCGCAAAGCGACGCGATGCGGCGCGTGATCGATCTAGCGCGACGAATCGCCTTGGTCGACTCGACCGTGCTCATCACGGGAGAGAGCGGCGTCGGAAAGGAACGCCTCGCGCGGCTCATCCACGACGAATCTACCCGCAGAGGCGGCCCATTCGTAGCGATCAACTGCGGCGCGGTGCCAGAGAACTTGCTCGAGTCCGAACTCTTCGGACACGCGAAGGGCGCTTTCACCGGCGCGATTCAAGATCGACCCGGTTTGTTCGAGGCGGCTAACGGCGGCACACTCTTGCTCGACGAGATTGGCGAAGTGCCAGCACCGATGCAGGTCAAGCTGTTGCGGGCACTGCAGGAACGCGAGCTTCGCCGTGTGGGCGAGAACAAGACCCGCAAGTTCGATGTGCGCGTGCTCGCGGCTACCAATCGCGACTTGCCTGCGGAGATCCATGCCGCGCGTTTTCGGCAAGATCTCTACTACCGCTTGCGTGTCG
>JBLNFG010001254.1:0-9071 GCA_050263495.1 Myxococcales bacterium
AGACGGGTTGCGCACGCCGTCCCAATCACCAGCGGCTGGTACGGTGGCCGCACCGTCACCATTCGAATCCCCGAGCTGTGAGTCATCGCGATAGGACGTGAAGGTCGCGGTCGCGATGCCATTGATGGAAGCTCCCGTTTCTACGTATATCTCTGAGCTGGTGCCCACCTTGACGACTACGCCCGCAGCAAGCGTGAGGGTTGCGGGATCCTGCACGTAGTAAGTACTACCCGACGCCTTGAGCGCGTATGCCACGGACGTGTTGCTCCACGTGACCGAGGTGTCGATGCTGCCGACGATTTCGATGGCTTGGAACGTGTTCCGCTGAGTTGTCACGCTGGGATTGTTGAACACGTTGGTCGCGTTGATGGCGACGTTCGCGTCGGTCACAAGCGGACGCTCGTTGCCATAGAACACGTTGTCGGTAATCACCGTGGTCGTGGGTGAGCTGATGCCCGTGGCATCCACTCCGACCTTGTTCGACGTGAGCGTGGAATGCTTAACGCTCTGACCTGAGCCGTCCAAGTTGATTCCCAGCGCGGCGTAACGCACCTGCACGAAGTCGAAGCTCGACGAGTTGCCCTGGACGGTGATCTCAGACCAGTCTCCCATGGCTGCCTGCGAAGCGGCACCATCCCCATTCGTGTCTCCACCGACGGTGTCGTCCTTGATCGCGGTAAAGACGATGTTGGCGGCTCCTGTTCCAACCGCATTGAGCTGTCCCTCTTGTTCGATGTAAAGGCGTGCCCCTGGTCCGAACTTAACGACAGTTCCAGGCTGGATCGTCAGGGTTGCGCTGACATACAGCGTGTGCCCGGAGGGGATCACGTAAACGTGATCGGCGGTCCAAGTTGCCGCTGCTACGATACTGCTGGTGACGTCGACGCGGGTTTGCACGATCGTGCCCGTCGACCCAGCGGTTCCAACCCCACCGGTGGTGGATGTCTGATCGATTCCACCGCCGCCCGCTGTACCCACGACGGTTGATCCGCCAGTGGCCGCTGCGGTTTGCGTTGAACTGGTGCCACCTGTCGCGGCCGGCGTACCCGCCACGCCCGTTGAGCCCGCTACTCCAGTCGTGGTTCCTCCGCTCGTTGCTACACCACCCGTGGCGTTTGCTCCGCCATTGCCGGGTGCTCCCGCTGCGTGAGTGGTGCCGCCATTTTCTGCGCCACCCGTACCATCGCTCTTGGTGGTCTCCACGGTGCAGGAAAGTGGAATGAGAGTCAGCGTTAATGTGATCGCCAGCAAGGATTTCCTAGTCATCGAATTCTCCCTTTTCGAGTCAGCAGCACACCAAGGCCACCATCGAACAGGCGTGCATACGTCACCACGCGAGAATTGTTGCCCTAGTGATCGAAGTTGGAATGACGTTATCTGGTAAGCTACGGATTTAATTGTTAAAAATGGCGCGTGTGCACCCCTGTTCAGCCCCGTGTCTTCTCAGCCAATGTCCAGCGCCCCTTCAAGTGCTTGAAGAACAGAGCTGAGTCCTCGTGGGTTAACCCATGGCTCACGTCGATAAGCGGCGAGATCCAGCCGACGAATGGACGTGTTCAGGAGTTACCGAGCGAGCCAACTTGCTTAAGTCGCGCGAGATCGGTGGTCACGCCCTGAGCCAGCCCGCACGAATGGACATATATCGGTAGTCACTGGTCTAGCCGGCTCGAGCCGGCTCGCACGAATGGACATATATCGGTAGTCACTGGTCTAGCCCCGCTCATCCAAGGAGACCTCGAGGGTCACCCGCGGTGAGCTCAGCTCATCCGACGAGCCCTGAGGGTCACCCGCTTGGGAGTTGCTTTGATCAAAGCGCAACCAAAGGAGGTGCGTCACCGGATTGGAATCCTCAGACCCAACGGGAACGGATACCACGCCGGGAACGGGTTCCCCGACGAGACTGGTTCGTTTCCGCATTGAGCAGACCCATCCCATGGTCACTCGCGTGCTTGCGTCTTATCGAAAGCGGAAGGCAGTCGCAGCCGCTCGGCCACCGTCGACACACAGAGGAGGAACACACAATGCAGCACCCCGGGTGACGCGCGAAGGGCGTTCCGTGTTTCCGTTCCGCGGCGCAGCCAGGAGAAGACTCTCTGGCTGCGCCGGGCTCAGTGCTCTTCGACGTTGGCTCTGGGTGGGGGAAATCCGAGTCTGGCCATGCATGCGTTGATACACGATCAGGATGGCGCGATTGATGGTCCGTCTGAGGGTCACCGATCCTCGGGTCCAGACCCTGCGTCTGCAATGATTGCTGATGCCTGACACCCGTTGGCATCACGGTGCTAGAGAGGCAGCGCCCTGTGCTGCAACGTAGTTCTCCGGGTAGGCGATCGCGTCGCTGCTCCCTTGTTTTTGCGAACTGCTACGCTCAACGAGAATGGCGCAGGTTTGCCCTCAAGTCATAGATGGTCGAGCGAACGGGCAGTACACCATCTATGAGCCGATTGCGTCCGGTGGAATGGCGTCCGTGCACATCGGACGTTTCCGGGCGCGATTTGGATTCTCCCGTACGGTCGCGATTAAGCGGCTTCATCGCCACTTCGCGCAGCAGCCCGAATTCGTGGCCATGCTGTTGGATGAGGCCCACCTTGCGTCGCGCATCAATCATCCGAACGTGGTTGGCGTCCTAGACGTGCTAGCCGAGCAGGAAGAGGTACTCCTGGTGATGGAGTATGTTCACGGCGAAACCTTGGCAACACTCTTGCGAGCAGCGGCAAAGAAGAGGTTTCCGGTCCCAGCTCCGGTGATCAGCGGGATTGTCTGCGGTGCCCTGCGTGGACTGCATGCGGCACATACGGCGCGTGCCGAGGATGGTTCGATACTTGGCATTGTTCACCGTGACATGTCTCCCCAGAACGTCATGGTAGGGGTGGATGGCGTGGCTCGCGTGTTCGATTTTGGCATCGCGAAGGCAGCTGTGCGCGCTCAGACCACCAACGAGGGTCAAATGAAAGGCAAGTTTGCCTATATGGCTCCCGAACAGCTGTTATGCGAACGGGTCGACGCGCGCACGGACGTATTTGCGGTGGGCGTGTTGCTTTGGGAGTGCCTGACGATGCGTAGGCTGTTCTCGGGCAACGATATCGCCGAGACCGCTGGGCGGCTGCTACACACGCCCATTCAAGCTCCCAGCGATTTCGCACCCAGCCTACCGAAGCAACTCGATGAGGTGACATTGTGTGCCCTCGAACGCGACGCTGGGCGCCGGTATCAGACCGCAGCCGAGTTCGCGGATGCACTTGAGGCAGCGTGCAGGTTGGCCCGGAGCGTCGAGATCGGGCGTTGGGTCGAGCTCGTCGCTGACGAACCCCTATGCATTCGGACCAAACGTTTGGCGGAGATCGAGGCAGAGCGATCGGGAGACGAGCCTTCGCGTCCCCGCGTGATGATGCTTCCGCCTACGCCAGCCGGCGGCTCGACGGTGACGAGCTGCAAGCGACGGCGACGCAAGCGGTTGTGGGTTTCGGGACTAATTCTGAGCGCTCTCCTCAGTGCAACGGTGGTGTTCACGGAGGGTGATCCTCAGACGTTCATCGTTGCGCCCCCGACCCGCGCGAGGTCGACTGCGTTCTTCGCTGCCACGCCTAATCCAATCCCTCCAGTGCCCCTGAGTGCCGAGGCTCCTCCAGTGCCCCTGAGTGCCGAGGCTCCCTCAACAGGACCGACGACCCCTGCCAGCTCCGGTGCGCCCAACGCGCATGCTTCCCGCGCAGTACGACGCAACCACCTGACCAAGCGTCCGCTTGCATCGTGCAATCCGCCTTATCGGATCGATGCGAAAGGGATACGTCGAGTGCGGCGCGAGTGTTTGTGAACCAGATCGTCTGTGGTACGGCGTCAGAGCCGATATCTCCTTGCGGGGGTCGGGCCAACCCGCAATCGAGCAGTCGTCTCTGCGCGGTTTGGTTGTGGGACAGATTCGGCAGGTAAGGTGCCGGTGAGCTCCTGGCCTTCAGCAATCAACGACCAAGGGTCAGGTCGTAGACGACATGGCGATGCGGGGAGAACGTAAATCGCCAGTGATCGCGGTAGTTATTGAACCGGGAGCCCCGATTGCTGTTGCTGCTCGCGACGAGTGTGTGGTTTGCTCACGAGCCTAGGCAACTGCGCCGTGAGTCACCTCCAATCCGCTAGGCCCCACCGATCAAATGCGCCAGTACATTGGATGGCACGCGTCGGGTTGCGAGCGTACCTATTCTTTGTTCTGTGCGTCACCGCGATTGGGCCCCTCTCGCTCTTCGCGTGGAACCAAGCGGAGCACCTGGCGCAAGTGGGGCTCGAGTCCGCCGATCGTCAATCGCTCGCGGTCGCTCGCGCCGTGGCTCAGCAGATCGTGGTGGCACTCGAGGGGTACATCCGCGCCGCCGAAACCGTCTCGGCACAGATCGCAACCACGGGGATGAGCGATCGTCAACTCATCGCCAATGCTCTGGTGAGCCACGTCAATCATCACGCCGAGTTTCTCGGGGCTTATGCAGCCGACGCGCAGGGCCACGCCATCGTCAATGCGTGGTCTGACGGTAGAACCGCCGAGACCAACATCGACTACTCCGATCGTGACTATGTGCGGGAGCTACTACGGACGAGAGAAACCACGATCTCTCGCGCTGCAGTGGGGCGCGTGACGAACGTACTGTCGGTCCAAATTGCAGCGCCAATACTGGGCGACGAGGGTGACTTTCTGGGTCTCAGCTGCAGCTCGATAGACCTCTCTGCGATCACGGAAGCGACGCGTCGAGGTGAGGAGGGGCTCCAGGGTGGTCGGGTGCTCATCCTCGATCAGGATGGGACCAAGCTTGCGGACTCGAGCAAACCCGGGCTTGTTGAGCCGCAGCGCGACGCATCAGCCTCAGCGTACACACGGCAACCGGTTGGGGAATCGGAGTTGCGGATTGGACTCGATGAGAGCAAACAGCTCGTGCGGGGAACGATCCTGCGCTTGCCGTCGCCGTTACTTCATTGGACGGTCGTAGTCACGGTGCCTCAGGCTCGCGTCCATGAGCAATCACAGCGCATGCGTAGCGCAGCCCTGCGCTTCGGCTCGGTCTTCGTGGCCTGCGCCATCGCGCTTTCGGCCTGGCTCGCCACCATGATGGCCAAGCCATTGCACCTTTTGTCCGAAGCGGCGACCAGCATTGCAGGAGGGAATTTTGAGGCAGATTTCCTGCTTCCGAGAAATATCCCGCGAGAGCTTCAGCATCTTGGATCAGCGCTGCGCGCCATGATCAACACACTAAAGGGCCATGCCGAGCGACTCGAGGGGCTGGTAGCCGAGAGAACGCAGGAGCTACGTCAAAAGAACGCGGAGTTGGTAGACGCGCTGGCTTTGCTGCACGAGAAAGACCGTCGGTTGCATGCCGATCTCGAGCAGGCGAAGCTGTTTCAAGAGACGTTGTTGCCGACCCCTGCCACGTACAGCGGGTTGGACATCGCTTACCACTTTGCCCCGCTCGAACGGGTGAGTGGAGACATTTTCGACATCTGTGCGCTTGGCCCGGGATGCATTCGGATCTTCGTGGCTGACGCGATCGGCCACGGCGTGCAAGCGGCAATGCGAACGATTTTGCTCAAATCAACCTACGAGCGACTCAAGCGCCTGCACCTAGCACCCAACGAGCTACTAAGCGCGTTCAATCAAGCGCTGCTCATGCAGTCGATTGGAAGCGAACTGCAATGCACCGCGTCGTGCCTCGATCTCCGACCTTCGGAGGCAGGGGTCGACGTTCAATTGGCCAGCGCCGGTGGACCGCCCGTGCATGTGCTCAGCGTTGCTAGGTCACCTGAAGAGCTGTTCGTGGAAGGTCCGCTCTTGGGCCTCTCGCCGGTAGAACTCTCGGAGGTCGCCGCGTTTCGTGTCGCTTCCGGGCAGGTGCTGCTGGTCGCTTCCGACGGGCTCATCGAGCAATGGAACTCGACGCACCAACGCTTCGAAGGCGTGCTGGGCCAGTACCGCGTCGCCACAAACCAAACTGCTCAGGAATCGATCCAAGAGCTGATGCGACGTTTCGATGCGTTCCGGGACACTACACCGATCGGCGATGATCTGACGGTGGTTGCCGTTCGGGTGACCTAGTCGACGAAGACGCTCTGAGGTGCCAAGCGTCGGATTGGAGCTAGCGCACGTCGCTGCCAGGTCAGCTCTTGGCTCGTGCGAAAGAAGATCTTGCTGGCAGGGAAGCGCTCGTTCATTGATTTGACCCAGCTTGCCAAGCAGCTGATTGCGGAGCTGCTCATCAGGTAGATCTGCGACACGTTGAACTCGAAGTCGCGCACAATTCCAGCTGACACGTCCGTTGTGGCAAGCTCGAGTAGCTCGCCCAAGTTCGATAGAGTCTCGGAATCGAGGTATCCCGCAAGTTCCGCCGTCAAGCGCAACTGAACGATGTTGGAGCGAATGGTGAGCGAGCGCTCTGAACTGTTGTTTGGCATCATGGGAGCGTGGAGCGTGGCGAGAAGCTCGAGTCTGAACGACTGCGGGCGTCTACCGTTACGAAGATACGACGAAAGCTGACGCTCAACCATCGCGCATTGGCTTGCTTCGAGTGGGAATGTGTGGAGTGACTCACTCCAGAGTGGCGGGCAAATACTGGCTTTCGCTGGGTAAAAAGGGCTGAACCTCTGTCAGCGTCCGAAGGCCAGCGCAGAACGGCGCGTGTCGGTTACGGCCCGCCTCTTCCCACTCGAGACCACAAGCCGGGGAGGCTCGTTGGCTCGAAACTCTGCGACTCAGCATCCGTTGCCGACCTCCCGGCGGAATCGGAGCGACGTGCTCTCGTGCTCGCGTGCCCCGATTGTGCAAGAACCGCGCTGCTCCATATTCATCTCTAGTTGGATTCATGAAAGAAGCATCATCTCCTCGAGCTTCGGCGATTATCGATGAAGCCCCGCGTCCGATCCCCCACCTTGCCGCGGCGCCAGGCACCGAGCCAGCGCCAGAAGAGAACAAGCCAGCGAAAAAGCGCAAGGCCCCGCGTGTGTTCTTAGGGCTGCTTGCTTTGGCTGCAGTCGTTGGCGCGGTTTTGTGGTGGTTGGGCCGTGGCAAGGAGTCCACCGACGACGCCCAAGTCGAAGGGCACGTGGTGACGGTTAGCGTACGCACTCCGGGGCAGGTGCTAAAGGTGCTGGTCACCGACAACCAGTTCGTCAAGAAGGACGACGTGCTCCTTGAGCTCGATCTGGAGGAATTGAGGGCGCGCCTAGCCGTAGCCAAGGCGGATCGCCTGGCGGCTGAGGCATCGCTTGCACTCGCTCAAGCCCAATTGGATCTAACGCAACGTAATGCTGACGCAAATCTTCGGCAGGCGCGTGGCGGCATCTCACAAGCGGCTTCAGGCGTCGCAGTGACGAAGGCGCAGCTCGAGCAGGCGCAAGCCGACATCGCCAACGCAGAGTCGCGCGTCCAACTCGCGAACAAGGACCTGACCCGCATCCGCGAGCTATTTGCGCAAGGCAGCGTTTCGCAAGCGGAGCTCGATGCGAGGCAGGCGGCTGCAGATCAGGCTAGCGCCGGCCTGGAGCAGGCGCGCGCCCGGCACGAAAGCACGCGAGCGTTGATCTCCGGCAACTATGGTGGCGTGGAACAAGCCCAGGGGCGGATGGCTGCGGCGCTTTCGGCACCGCAGCAGGTGCGAGCGGCTCAAGCTCAAGTGCAATTGAGCCAGGCGCGGCTCGAGCAATTGCGAGCGACTGAGCGTTTGGCTGAGCTGAATCTGGAATATGGATCGGTGCGTGCGCCGGTTGCCGGGATCGTATCCCGCAAGAACATCGAGGCGGGAAGCCTAGTGTCACCGGAGCGTCCGGTGTTGGCGATCGTTCCCCTCGACGACGTTTGGGTGGTCGCGAATTTCAAAGAAGATCAGATCGGCAAGATGAAGCCGGGGCAGCCAACCCGCATCACGTTTGACACCTATTCCGGGCGAACCCTGAATGGCCAGGTCGAGAGCATTGCCGCTGGTACGGGCGCGCGTTTCGCCCTGCTCCCGCCCGACAACGCGACAGGAAACTACGTCAAAGTGGTGCAGCGCATCCCCGTGCGCATCAAGCTCGACCCCGAAGCAGGTCTGACGTTACGGCCAGGAATGAGCGCTGAGGTCACGGTGCGCGTGGAGTAGAGCGGCGTCCGTTGCCATAAAAGGGTGTTCTAGGGCAGAAACATGGATCACGAACTCATTGGTGGCTCCAAGCTGGCCATTACCGTTGCGGTGATGTGCGCGGCGATGATGGCCGTGCTCGACATCTCGATTGTCAACGTGGCGCTCAATGACGTACGCGCCAGCTTTGGTACGCCCATCGACCAGATTGCGTGGATATCCACCGGCTATATGGTTGCCAACGTCGTCATTATTCCGATGACTGGTTGGTTTCAACGTCGCTTCGGCTTTCGGCGTTACTTCGTCGGCTCGATCCTCATTTTTGGGATAGCGAGCGTTCTGTGTGGGACTGCCTGGAACCTCCCATCCCTAGTGGCGTTCAGGGTGCTTCAAGGCCTTGGAGGTGGTGCGATCATGCCCACCTCGCAATCGATCCTGTTTGCTCGCTATCCCCGCGAGCAACATGGAACCGCCCAGTCGCTGTTTGGGCTCGGCGCTGTCACGGCACCGTTGCTAGGTCCGAGCCTCGGGGGTTACTTGGTGGACGTGGCGAGTTGGCACTGGATCTTCCTGATCAACGTTCCAATCGTGCTTGCTGCGGCCTACCTAGCTTGGAACAATATCGAGGAACCTGGGTTTGTGGCGTCGCGCGAACGGGTGGATTCGACGGGAATCGCCTTGCTTACCGTCGGCATGGCCGCTTTACAGTACGTGCTCGAAGAGGGGCACCGCGACAACTGGTTCGAGTCGAGAACCATCAGTTTACTGTCGGTTATTGCCGTGGTCGGATTAGTCACGTTCGTGGTGCACGAACTCGAGACGGTTCACCCCGTCGTCGACTTTCGCGTGTTCGCAAACCGCAGCTACGCAGCCGCGACGGGGCTCAACTTTGCCATCGGCATGACGCTGTTCTCCGCTACGTTCATGTTCTCGCTCTACTGCGGGACCGTCATGCATTATTCGGCGCTGGACATCGGCCTA
>JBLNFG010001255.1:0-2536 GCA_050263495.1 Myxococcales bacterium
CGCGGCCCTCCTCGTTTTTCTCGGGGTTTCACCCCGAACCCCGCGTCCGCTGCGCGTCCGCCTACTGCCGCCGCGCAATCTCGGTAATCGATGGCCAAACTAACGGCGAGCGGCACTAGTCCGTCCGCTCACACTCGGTCGACCAGGTTAGTTGTCAGGCAACACGACGCGCTGACCATATTCAGGAACCACCACCTCGCAGCCAAATCGCTGTCGAACCAGCTGAGCAAAGCTTGTGGTAACGCCCGCGCCACCATGGACCACTGCGACGCGCTTCGGTCCGTCTGGAGTCTGACCCAACCACTGTAGTAATTGGCGTTGATCTGCATGCCCGGAGAACCCGTGAATCTGGCGCACCTGCAGCCCCACTCGTCGAAACTCTCCGAATAAGCGGACCTCGCCGGCTCCGTCCAAGAGCTGTCGACCTAGGGTTCCCGACGCTTGGTACCCAACGAACAGCAAGGTACTTGTCGGGTCATCGAGGTAGCGCGAAAGGTGATGCTTGATGCGACCGCCCGTGCACATGCCGGAGCCCGCGATGATGATCGAGGGCCGATTGACATCGTTGATTCGCTTCGACTGATCGCGACTAGCGCACAAGTGAAGCTCCGGGAATGCAAAGGGCGAATCTCCCAGAGCTAAGCGTCCTCGGGCTTGTGCGTCGAGGGCTTCCGGGTGGTTTCCGTAGACCTTGAGCAGGCTCACGGCCATGGGGCTGTCGAGAAACACCGGAACCTTGGGGATGCGATTGCTCCTCAACAGTTTTTGAAGATGATAGAGCAACTCCTGAGCGCGCTCGACTGCAAAGCACGGAATCAGCAGCGAGCCGCCTCGACGGATCGTCGCGTTCACTTGGTCCGCCAGCTGCGTCGCGAGATCGACGCTCTCGTCGTGAACACGATCGCCATAGGTCGACTCAATGACGACGAGATCAGCCTTGGGCGGCGCGGTCGGTTCGGGCATTAGCGGGCGACCTGGGCATCCCAAATCTCCAGAGAAGAGTAACCGCTTGCCCGTCGCAATTTGCTCAATCAGGACCATGCTCGCGCCCAGGATGTGACCCGAAGGTAGCAGCGTGGCCGTAAGCCCCGGAGCGACACTTTGCGGAACTCCAAACGCAACTCCGCGCAGTGAGTGACTGGTCGCTTCCACGTCATCTTCGTCGTAGAGCGGTTGTGGCGGGTAGAGAGACGCCCGACCTTCGGCGGCATGTCGCTTCCGCTTCCACGCGACGTCTTCAGCCTGGAGTCTGGCTGCGTCAGCGAGCACGAGCGGAACCATCTCTGCCGTCGCAAGCGAGCAGTACACCAGTCCACGAAACCCGTGGCGCACCAGTCGAGGCAACCACCCCGAGTGGTCGATGTGGGCGTGCGTCAACACCACCGCTTCGATGCTTGGCGGTGGCACCGCAAACTCGTCCCAGTTGCGGGCGGCGTTCTGGCGCTCTTGATACAGACCACAGTCCAAGAGCACTCTCACGCCGTCCGCCTCAATCAAGTGACGGGACCCAGTGACATTCTTCGCAGCACCCAGAAAGGTCAAAGAGAGGCTCATGGGACGTAAGCACCGGTGTGCCATGAGCTGACGCCCCCGAGTAGTAACTACTCAAAACCTCACGGAAAGATGCTTCTGGTTTGCTGGCCGATGCGCGGCAGCGGTCAGGTTGCGGCGGCTGGTACCCGGTTCGAGCCTTTATACGCAGAGCTATGAGATGGTTCTGTTTTCGCGGTCAGTACGCCGCGGAAATAGGAGCGGTACTCCCACCCCAAATACGCCAGTGCCACGACCAAGAACGCTGCCATTGGCGCTCCGGAGGGATCGAGCACGAAGTGGACCGCAGCGATGTTGACCACGATGGGGGCCAACACGATCAACGCGAGCGGCACAAACCGATTCGATAGCAGCAGCAGCCCGCATACCGTTTCCGTCAACTTGAGTAGCGGAAAGAAGTAGCCCGCGGCCATCAGCCCCGTCATGAACGGAACTACTTTCTGGGGTGGAGTCGCCGGCATGGGTATGAAATTGAAGAAGCCATTCAAACCGAACACGAAGAAGATCGCCCCGACTAAGAAGCGAACTATTATGGGCAAATAGCGGATCATTTTCGGCTCCTCGGAATTCAGTGATCCTCGGGCTCGAGTAGCTGCACCGCAAGCGTCGCGAACGCGATTTCGCTCACGCCGAGGGGCTGTGGCCTCCACGGACGGCAGTACTCAGGGCCGCCCGTGATCGCATCCGAGCAGACTCGACATTCCTCGGTGCTCCAGGTGACCCGTCAACGTCCTAAGCACGAGGGGGTTTGCCATTTGCTCCGGTAGCCCCAGCTGCTCGAGGACTGCAAGACAGAATGTGTGCCGTTCAGCATCGTTGGTTGGAACCGGTTGCGCCACGACGGCGCGATGAATCCGTTCGAGTAGGTCCGAAGCAGCGGTCAACACTCGATCGACCTCTTCGCCGTGGCGCGGCGTGTCCCAAGCACTAGCCAGTAGCTGGATGATGCGAATGCAACGCAACTTGGCGAGCGAATGCGCGCTCG
>JBLNFG010001256.1:0-3557 GCA_050263495.1 Myxococcales bacterium
GCTCAGGAGCGGGCTCCGCCTCTCCGAGATCGAGTGCGGGCGCGATCGGTTCCCGTCGAAGCGCGAACAACTGTGGCGTACCATGACTGGTGCGAAATGGTTCGGTGTGGGCAACCTCCTCGGCGTTGCCCCAGGGAAGTTCCATGCGTCGTGCGAGCTGATCGAAGGCGACCACCTCGCACGCAGCCTGTAGATGTGCCTGAGCATCCGCCAAAATCGCGGCCGCGCGATCCACTTGAAAGGTGCGCTTGGCGACCGTGTTCAGTAGCCGCTCGCGGGCGGCGCCAAGCGACGTTGCACCTTGGCTCAGTGCCTCGGGCTGTACCAACGAGTCGGGACCCGCATCCATCGCTCGATAGATAAATGCAATGCCCTCGCGGATCGAACGGGCCACGCCTTCCCGATCGAACCGCGCCGTGATCTCGCGAATGCCGAACAGCACTAGCTCTGCGGCATTGCGCGCCACCCGCATTCTGCTCTGCGGAGTCTCGTCTGCAACGAAGTGCGTCACGATACGTCTCCCGACAGCAGCGCCGCAGCGCGCTCAGGGCCGTCAGAATGAAGTGCCAACACGGCGAGTGGAGACCACGCGCATTGCGTCTGCCAACGCACGGACGCTTCCACTACAAACAATGCCGCAGACGCGGTTCCCACGTCCCCTGCCGTCAGCAAGGGTTGTTCGTGTCGTACCTCGTGCGTGAAGAGTTCGAAGGTGCGTCCCGCCGCCAATTGCCATTCATCGACACGGTGACGCTCATCCACCACGTCCGTGATCTGCCAGCCAATCCGACGCGTAGCGCCTACGGCCTCCGTGGCTTTGCGCAATGCTGCGGTCATTCCCAGCGCCTGACAGGGATCATCCGAGCCCCACGGCCTTGGCTCGAGTTCGGTGGAACACCCGAGCACTGTCGCGTAGCGCCGATACGTCGAGCTGGCATGATTCGGAACTAACAAGAAGAACGCGGCACCCTCCCCAGGGATGAAGCCATTTTCCGTTTCGAGCCCGTGGAGCCGTCGTTCTTGCGCCAAGATTTCGAGCCGATCGGGATCGTAGTAGCTGTCCACTCCACCTACGAGCACGGCTCGCGAACCCTTCGCCAACAACTGCAGCGCGATCGATAGTGCCTGGATCCCAGCCGCTCTGCCGCCGACGACTTCCTGGCTTTGGCGAACATCGAGGAGCCCAGGAGCTTCGGCGCACAGTGCGTCGAGGAATCGCTTCGGTTTGGCGACTGACTTGCCTCCGAATTCCCAGACGGGCGGTGCTTGTATTGGGTGTTGATCCGGCGCGGCCACTCCGCTTGCCGGTACCGCGAGGACGAGTGGTAGGGGACTCGTCGCTCCACGTTTGGCCGTTTCGATCCGGATCCAATCGGCGGTGGCCTCCAACAGGGCAGGGCGCGCCAAGGCGAGCCATCGTGCGTGTCCGGTGATCAACGGATCAACGCAGTTGACGCAGCACATGCCGACCAACTCACCCTTTGGATCAACGAACCGAGTCTCAACCGGGCGCAGCATCTCGGCGCGGATCCCCATCGTGGTTTGTAGCGCATTGAGGCCCAGACTGGTGCGCGCGCCGATGCCCACAATCGCGTAAGGTCCCTGGATGCTCTCGTGCTCAGACGATCCATTCTCGCTCATCGATGACTCCCCATCACAGCACCTGCTTCTCGACGACTCGGATCCGCTCCAGCATCTCCAACTTCTTCGGCATGGGGATTGCTGCCCGCCAAGTGAGCTCAATTTGACGCTCGACGGCATTGACCAGAATGGTGTCGAGATGCGTACGGTGATCTTGTCGCCGCCCCGCCACGACACTGGAAAACCCCGGAGCGAGCCGAGGCAATTGGCAGCGGATGCTCCCTTCCGGGACCACGCCGAGGACTTCGATTGGCTCGTCACTGCGAAGCGGTGTCCGCGACCACTGATCCTCGGGCACGCAGACGTGATACATGGTGTCGAAGTCTTCGGGTAGAAGCGGCATGCGCACGTCTTTCCACGCCGCATCGTAAGTGCCGGCGTAACTCATGCGCGGCTGCCAGTGCCGATGGATTGCACCGAACGCCGCGGGACTGCTGTCGCGCGAGCCAATCGGATGATCCGGATCTTCCAGCTGCGGTGCTGGCTGTCCAACGAGATCCTTCGGACGATGGCTGACACCACGCCCCACGTAATTCCTTGGCTCAGCCAGTGGCCGCTCCGGCACGCTGAGATCTTGACCGCCCCATGCCAATTCGTAGATCAGCGGGACGGGTTTTCGAATCGGCATCGCCGGACCCGGAGTGAGCCCGCCCATGGCGGCCGTCTGCCAAACCCGGAAGCCGTAGGCGCGCACGATTTTGCGGACTGGGCCGACGTGCAACATCACGTCGGTGTGGGCAGCTTCTCGTCCCAGAGGCGGATGTGCCTCGGCGATCAGAATCACGTCCGTGCCCGGTTTCTGTTCGAACAATTGCGAGGGACGTCGGATGCTGGAGGTTGCGCCGTCCTCGCCGTAATACGTATCGACCAGATCGATTGGGGATTGTTGCTCTGCCAACCGTGCCGTCCCGTTCGCATCGATCTCGAAAGTGTACTTGAGGATCGGCACGACGAACTGTCGCCCGTCCTTATCGGCGCAGATCACCGTTTGGCACGTTCCACTAGTTCCGTTGGATACATTCATCAAGGTGATGCACCGTTTTCGTAACTACCTCGGACTAGTTAAGCTGAATCACCCTACCGATAATCTTCTGCACCATCGAGGCGCGCGAGGTAATGTGCCGTGCGATGCTCTCGATCCGACCCACGGCTGCTACGGCAATCCGAGCGACCCCGGTCGTCAAGAGCAGTTCGTGCTCTGCCCGGAGCGTGACACGGCGTGCCTCAATCAGATATTCGTCGCCGATATCTAGACCGGGCGTGGCAGAGGTGCGTAACACGCCGAGCACGAGCCATCCCTCGGGCTGCTGTTGTGCGATGACGAATTCGCCCCGTTCGAATGCGCGGCGAACCACCACCGGATCCACCGATGCGTGCAGCGATGCCGTCGCCTCGACGTCCCCGAACCTCAACGTAATCGCGCCGCCCTGACCATCCAAGCCAGCTACCAATCCCGCTGCGAGGCCCGCGAACGATGGACTTGGCTGCGGACGAGCCACGTCAGCGATACGCAGGACTTTTGTCGCTTCTTTTGCAGTTTCTTTGGCCGTTCCCTTTGCGGGATCTCCTGCTCGTTCTTCTTCGCCCAGTTGACCCAATGCAGGCATGGCGCTCATGACTATTTGCTCCTTCATCACGGGTTATGGTTGATGGTACTGCCCGTCTTGGCGATCGTTGCACCCGGACTGGCGAGACTGGGTGACTTCAAATGGATCTTGCTGGGAGTCATGGTCAGCGTCGTGGCGCCCACCTTGATGACCAGCTTGGATTTCGCCTCGATCAGGATGTCGGAGCCCGCGAGCACCATTGCCCCACCGACGTCGATCTTCAATGCCGCGCCAGACGACTCCGTGACGTTCTCGCCCGCGGCATGGATCAGGGCACCTCCAACGATTTGCGCGGTTTTTCCTTTGACC
>JBLNFG010001257.1:0-5865 GCA_050263495.1 Myxococcales bacterium
AAGCAGCACCAGAACATCTGATATTGACGGCTCAAGAACATGCCCTACACGCTGAGTTGAAGGCGAGCTCATGCCGGGTGTTTTTGGACGGTGTCTTCTTCTCTTCCGGGATCATCGCGCCAGGCTCTACTCTCGAGATTGGTCGCACACGATTGTTGGTAGCCTCGATTTCAGATCCAAGCGCGGCAAAGCGCGCCGGCTCCAAAACGAGTTCCCGAGGCATCATTCAGCTCCTAGCCCTGGCGGCATGCGTGCTCGTTGGCGCCTCTCTGCTGCGGGAGGAGGACGGCGGAATTCCGCCACAGCCCGCCTTGGACGTCGCACTCTTCGCGTCAGCCCCAGCAAGCTGCGCCTACACTAACCCGCAAGAGGCATTGGCATACGCAACGGAACAACTGGATCTTGCGAATGGCAAGCGAGAGCGTTTGCCCTTTGTTGCACAGGAGGGGGTAGCAGCGGCGGCGCTCTACCACACTGCAGCCACCTGCTTTCGCCAAGCGGACGCAAGCGAACAATCGCGTGCTGCCTTGCAGTCTGCTCAGGCTATCGAGCGCGAATTGACGGATGACTTCCGCGCACGCGCGCTTCGCCTAAGCCACCTATTGCAGGCCGAAGATTACGAATTGGCGCAGCGAGATCTCAGCGTGCTCTCGCTCATGATCCAAGGAAAACGCGGAAAAATGGCTGACTGGATCCTGCAAATCACCAAACAGCTCAAGACGAGGGGGATCCCATGACGTTCCTTGCCGTTCGACTCTCGCTGGTAGCAATCGGTCTGTGCGCGGTTGCCTGTGGCGGCTCGCTCGCCCAGCAGCAAAAAGAACGCGCCGGCTTGGCGCAGGAGCTCTCCGCCAGTCAACTCCTACGAAAGGGTGATGCCTCGGCGTCGGCCGGTGACATGACACGCGCCGAGCAATACTATGCAGCGGCACTCAAGGTGGGTGGTGACGAAGAGAGTACGGTAAAGAAGCTGCTGGTAGTGTGTGTTGCTGATCAGCGCTATCCCGTGGCGCTCGAATACGCCGAACATTACCTGAACCGGCATCCCAAAGACGTCGAAATCCTGTTTGCAGCAGCCTCGCTAACTGCTGCGGTGGGCGACAATCCGCGCGCGCGTGGACTGCTGACCGAGGTGGTACAGCTGCGCCCCGAATGGCCTGACGCCCACTACGCCCTGGCGACGGTCCTTAGGGAAGACGACACTGCACGCGATGCCGCTGATCGGCAAGATCTCGAGTACCTAAGACTCGCCCCCTCTGGACCACTCGCGGAGTCGGCGCGCGCACGCGTCAGGAGGAACCCATGATATCCAAGGAGATCTTCGAGGAGACGCTGCTCCAGTTCTTTGCTCCAGTCGCGTCATTGCTAGCGGATCCGTCCGTAAGTGAAGTGATGATCAACGGTCCAAAGCAGATCTTCGTGGAACGGCACGGCCAGCTCGAGCTGACCGACGCTCGCTTTGCCAACCGCGAAGCGCTCATGGCAGCGCTGCGCAACCTTTCGCAGTACGTGGGCAAGAACGTCAGCGACGAACGTCCTATTCTCGAAGGGCGCCTGCCCGACGGTTCCCGTATCGAAGCGTTGGTTCCCCCGATCGCGCCCGACGGACCGCACGTGGCCATCCGTCGCTTCTTCCGCGAGACTCTAACCATTGATCGCCTGGTACAATTCGGCTCGCTACCACCCATGGCCGCCGAGAGCCTGCACGCCTTCGTGGTTGCCAAACTAAACATCCTGATCGCTGGAGGCACGGGCAGCGGAAAAACCTCGATGCTGAATGCCCTCTCTGGTTTCATCCCCGACGGAGAGCGCGTGGTGGTCATCGAGGATTCTCGTGAGGTGCAGTTCCAGAAGCAACACGTCGTGCAGTTGGAGGCTCGCCCTGCAGATAGCAAGGGACGCGGGGCCGTGAGCATCCGCGATCTGTTTCGAGCCACCCTGCGCATGCGGCCCGATCGGGTGATTGTCGGAGAGATTCGTGGAGGTGAAGCACTGGATATCGTGCAAGCCATGACCAGCGGCCACGGCGGTTGCATGGGTACGCTGCACGCCAGTTGTCCCCAGGACACACTCACGCGCTTGGAGACAATGGCCATGATGAGCGACATCGACATGCCGCTGACGGCAATGCGAGTCCAAATTGGTTCTGGTGTCGGACTCATCGTTCAAGTCTCTCGACTCCAAGATGGCAGCCGCAAAGTGACGCACATCACCGAAGTGCGTGGTTTCGATATGGACACTCAGAAGTACCAATTGCAGGATCTCTTCGTGCGTGATTACCACGGTGTGGATGCAAACGGTCAGGTGATGAGTGAGCTCGTACCAACCGGCGCAGAGCCAGCTTGTGCGCATCAACTCAAGGAACATGGTGTAACGCTTCCGCTCGCGGTCCTGGAACGGATTAGAGAAAACCAACCACAGATTCCTCAGCGGGGCTTTCCATGACAAATGCAGGCAGCGGAGTGGCCGTTACCGTCGTGGCAGGCAGCGCGCGTGTTCGCACACGCAGCTTCGCCGCGGGCGTCGCGGAGGGACCTATCGCCGTTGGCTCGCACGGGGAATGGCAGATAGCGGCTCCTGACGTAGCAGCGATCCATTTGTACCTGGCATTCGACGGCTCCCAGCTGCACGTCGCTGCCGCGTCCGAGCAGGACCGCGTGTTGCTTCGGGGCTCGCCCGTCGGTAGGCTGTGGCGTGCAGCGCTAGTTCCGTCAGAGATCCACTTCGGAGCAGCCTGTGTGATCGTGTTGCCGGCGGAAGTGCACCAACCGGATTCGGGTGACGGCATTGCAGAGCTTGCCGAAGATGAAGGGGTGACGTATTTTCGCCATTCACCGATGGATGCGATGGATGCGTGCGCAGACATGGACCCACCAACGCTGGTGCATAGCGCGCTGACTGTGGTCGCCCCATCCAAGGTTGCGGCGCTCGCAGCCGCCATGCTCGACAAGCCTGTTGCTCGAAGCACGAGCGTTGCGGCGCTTCTTGAATCCGAAGCGCCAACCCTGTTCGATGGGGGTGCGTTACGTGCGCAAGCAGCCCAAATCGCTCAGGCTGTTCAGGCCGATCACGCCGTCCGAACCGCTCAAACGGCTCAAGCTATTACTGGTGCCACAGGCGCGTTGGGCTCACTGCTGGCCAAGTCAAACGAGCCCCAAGTTGCGATGTTTCCTGGCGTTACTCGCGGAACGGATAGTGCCGCAACGGGTGGTGCCGCGGTCGCAAAACGCACCGATGTTCGCGAGTTCCTGGCGAAGTTCGTCGTCTCGTGGCGCGAGGCGACTCGACTTCAGCGCGCCATTTGCATCCTGGTTCCATGTGCTTTGTGCGCTGGCTTCTGGCCGCAAGATTCCGACGCACACATCCGCGCAGAACCGCCCGCCCAATCGCAGCCACGCCGCACCAAATCCGTGACCGCGACGGCAGAACCAAACCATTCTCCCAACATGGACGCGTCGACAACGGCAACGGCAGCGGTGGCGCCCGGTCCAAACCATCTTCCCACCATTGATGCGTCGGCGACGGCAGCGACGGTGATGGCGCCCAGCCCTACAGAAGCAGCGGCCACGCCAACGTCACGTGGCGAGCCACCAAACGAGCCTCCAACGCAGCCCAGCGTCGCAGCCAGTCCTGCGGGCTCCGCTGGTCCAATGCGCAATGGTGGGTCTGCGCACGCAGCGTCAACGACATCCACGTCACCAACGAATTCCTTGACGCAAACAGCTTCCACGGCGCAACGCGACGCCTTCAATGCCGCAAAATTGGGCAAGCTGTCCGAGGCGGCAGAGATTTACCAGCGACTCGGAGTTACATCCAACTCGCCTGTGTTTGCCAAAGCCGCGCGCCTCGCTGGCAGCAAAGCAGTCAGAACACCTTAGCGAGCCCCCCGCTCCGGTGCCCAATAAGCGAAGAATGCAGATCGGTAGTTTACCAGAATGAGTGGAAGAACAATGTCCTTCAAGGCAGGGAGAATGTCCACGAGATCGTTTTTATGTTGGTGCGTCGCGAGTCTGCAGATGTGCGGCTGTTCGAAGACTGACGAAGGTGCCGCCGCCAAACCGAAGCCGACGTACGAAGTCGTAGTCACGGCGCGCCGCGGTGACGGCGATGCGTTGGCAGGAGTAGAAGTCCTTCGAGAGACTCGCACGTTGGGTACCACCGACGCGGGAGGTGCATTGCGATTGGCGCTCTCGGGCAACGAGGGGGAAACGGTCGCATTGACCGTCAAGTGTCCGCTCGGCTTCGAATCTCCGACGGAACCACTTCTCGTTGGACTCAGACGACTCGGTATAGATTCGTCACCTCCCAGCTTCGATGCGGAGTGCAAACCACTGACGCACACGCTGATCGTGGGAGTCCGGGCCGATCACGGGGCAGGGCTTGCGGTGGTGCGACTTGGAAAAACCGTCGCAAGAATGGACGCTTTGGGAGTGGCACATTTCGCGATTGAGGCCAAGCCGAGCGAACAGGTCGTCGTCAAGCTCGACACCAGTTCAAACGCCAACTTGCGCCCCGAGAACCCCACGTTCACGTTCGTGGCCCCGGATCGCGAAGAGTTGGTCCTATTCGAACAGAAGTTCACCGTGAAGCGCACAGTGGTGCGGGCAACGAAGAAGGCGATGCCGACGCGGCTCTAGAGCTGGTCTCAACCCATCCCTCCGAGTCTGGCACGCATGCGCTACCCTATGCCTGCATGCCGGATAAGCACTGCAGACTCAGTTGCAGGCGCACCACGAACAAGGTGTCGTCAATGCCAGACGTTTCAGGTGCTCGGCAAACGCAAGCCGGAACTATCCAGCTCGTCTTAGCGGCTTGATTCGTGAAATCTCTTTGGCAGATTCAGTCATGGCTTCATACAGATCCCAGTTCTGCTGTAAGTTAAGCCAAAATTCCGGGGTTGTACCCAGCAGTTGAGCGAATCGCAGTGCAGTATCCGGAGTCACGGCGCGTTTCTGTTTTACGATCTGGTTGATACGCTGGAACGGCACTCCGATGCGTTGAGCCAATTCGACTTGGGTCAGCCCAAGAGGTTCGAGAAACTCCAGGAGAAGCATTTCACCCGGATGCGTTGGCGGGCGTTTGGTGGGTAGGCGATGCATGATGTCTGAACCTTCGGGGTTAGTGGTAGTCGACGATTTCAACGCCCGTCGGGCCTTGCGGGGTCCAGAAAAAGCAGATTCGGTATTGGTCGTTGATTCGAATACTGAACTGACCCTTTCGGTCGCCCTTCAAAGCTTCGAGGCGGTTGGCTGGAGGAGCTTTGAGGTCTTCGAGCGCGTGCGCAACGCTAAGCTGATCCAGTTTTCTGCGTGCAGTAGACCAGAGTCCCATGGGGCAAGCTGCTCTTGCCCGTCGCGAAGCAATGCCGTTGAAGACGTCTTGCGTCGCTTGGTCCGCAAAGGACTGAATCATGACTACCTCGGATATACTGCCACACGGTATACCGCCGTGCAACCTATCGAGCGGCTACCGTGGTAGAGACGGTATTGGGCAGCGGGCGCCAGGCACATTGCCCGGCCTAATCCATCCCCCGCGAATGGAAAGCTCTAGCCATCAGGCTTTGTACAAGGACCTGAGTCCGTTGAACGGTGCCCTTCTCGGCCGCGGACGCTGAGCGGTGTGCCGCAGGCGTCCGCGTTCTCATCAGGTTGCGAAATGGCGATTCTGGATGCGTCATGGCGGGCATTACGCACAAATCCACGGACCAGGACCGCCGCTCCGAATCGCACCGCGGTGCTGATGCAGACGCACGCATCGGCCCGGGATCGCACTAGGCCACATTACGCTCTCATTCCGTGGACAGCACTTGCACGAATCCAGGTTATCGCCCTTCACGAAGATACTCCTCAACCGACCACAACTACT
>JBLNFG010001258.1:0-6628 GCA_050263495.1 Myxococcales bacterium
CGGCACGGCCGTCGGCGGCTGCGTCTCCGGTGTGTTCAAGCGCGCGAAGGTTCCGGCGTTCTCGGGCGATCCGGTGACGGTCGCGAAGAGCTTCACCATCAGTCCCTAGTAGCGCGATTCAGGGGTACTAGCCGGCGAAGGTCGATTACTTCCGGAGCTGGCGCTGGTCGGCTCCAGAACTGTCTTAACTGGAAGGCGCCGCGGCCAGGGTCCCGGCTTCGACCAGCCGCTGCGCGAGCCGGGTGAATCGCGCTTCCCGGCGATCCTCACCGAGGGCGATACGCAACGCGCGCGGGTCGGCAACCAGCACGCATAGCCGGCGCGCGCGTGTGATGGCCGTGTAAACCAAATTGCGCGTCAACATGACGAAGTGCGTGGTGAGGATCGGAACCACTACGACCGGATACTCACTGCCTTGACTCTTGTGGATGCTGATCGCGTAGGCGAGCACCAATGCATCCAAATCTTCTGATCCATATCGGACGAGACGACCATCGTAGTCCACCACGAGCTCGCGTAGCTGAGCATTGAGATCCACGACCCACCCGGTGTCTCCATTGAACACCTCACGCTCGTAGTCGTTGCGGGTCTGCATGATCTTGTCGCCGACCCTCACCGTTGCCGCGCCAAGTTGAATCCCCTCTGCATCGGGATTGAATGACTCTTGGAGGCGACGGTTGAGTTCCACGGTACCAGCTGCCCCGCGGTGCATCGGGGTGAGCACCTGGATCTCGCGTCGCGGATCGAAGCCGAAACGCTCAGGGATGCGCTTGGTCACGAGGTGCACCAGATCGGACGCTGCTTGGTCTGCATCACGCCGCTCAATCCAAAAAAAGTCACTCTTCTGATCTGCTGCGTTGCCAGACTCGGGCAGGCTTCCCTGCAGCAAGCGGTGGGCGTTCTTGACGATCAGGCTCTGATTGGATTGCCGAAAGATCGTGTCGAGACGAACGACGGGGATCGACCGACTCGTAACCAGGTCGCGCAAGATGGCGCCCGGCCCGACACTGGGTAGCTGGTCCACGTCGCCCACGAGAATCAAACGCCCGGACTTGGGCAGTGCTTCCGCGACGGCAAGCGCGAGTAGCAAATCGAGCATGGATGCTTCGTCAATCAAAACAATGCCGTCGTCCAAGGGACAATCCGCGTTGCGCTTGAACGCCACGTGGCGCGGATCGAATTCGAGCAAGCGGTGGATCGTCCAAGCGTCGTGTCGCGTCGACTCACTCAGGCGTTTAGCCGCGCGCCCGGTTGGCGCAGCTAGATGCAGCGACTGCTGTGCTGCCGCAAAAACAGCGACGATAGCGCGTACTAGAGTCGTCTTGCCCACGCCCGGGCCACCCGTGATGATGACGACTCGATTCGTCGCAGCAGCCGTCACCGCTGCCTTCTGTTGGTCCGACAATTCGATCGAGGTCTCGGTTTCGAAGCGCTGGACTGCTTTGTCGACCCCACTGACCGCGGCCACCTCGGTCGACAAGTAGTCGTTGATGAGTGCGGCCAACTTACGTTCGGCCTCGAACAGGCGTGCGAGTGCGACCGCGCCGTCCTCAATCACGACGCGTTCTGCCGCCCAGAGTCGATCGATCGCACCGTCGACCAGGCGCTGATCTACGGCCAACATTTCGGCGGTCTGGGTCACGAGCTCTTCGCGCGTGATGAACACATGGCCTTGCTCGGAAACTCGGGATAGCTCGTGTAAGGTCCCGGCTTCGAGTCGCTCTGGATGTTCGCGCCCAATGCCAGCCGCCTCGGCGATCTTGTCGGCAGTCTTGAAACCGACACCCCATACATCAAGCGCTAATCGATACGGGGACTGTTGCACAATCGTCGCCGTCCGCTCGCCGTACGTCCGCAGTACACGTCGTGCAAGTTGAGGCGACATCCCGAAGCTCTGTAACAGGACGAGCGTCGTACTTTCCGCGCGATGCTCCGACCAGTGTTGCTTGATGGCGCCAACCCGCTTGGCAGAGATCCCCGGGACCTGGGTTAGCCGTTCCGGTTGGGAATCGAGCACGGTCAGCGTCTCCGTACCAAACGTGTCGACGATGCGCTTGGCGATGACCTCGCCCACTCCGGGAAGGACCCCTGAAGCGAGGTAGCGTTCGACCCCCTCTCGTGTCTCGGGCAAGAGCAAAACGATGCTGTCCGCGCGCAGCTGCTCGCCGTGACGCGCATCATCGACCAGCTGCCCCGAGGCGCGAACTCGGGTTCCGGGCCCCACCGCTGGCGCCGTACCGACCACCGTCAAGCGCGCACGCCGCCCAAGTTCGCCCTGCACCCGCCCAAGCTGAAGCACGCGAAACCCAGTATTTTCGTTTTCGAACGTCACGCGCTCGACATCGCCAGTGACCGTGACGACCTTGGACACCGCCCCCTACTAGCTCAAATTCCGGCAAAGTTCAGTACTTGCTTGTTTTCCTGGCGCTAGGTATCGAGAATAGTTCCTATGCATTCGAACGGCCCCGATTCGACCTGTGCCCCTCACACCCCATCCCGATTCGTGCTGGCCGGAACCGAACGCCAATACGAGCGCTCTCGGCCATTCGTCCTTCAGCACCAAGCGCTCGACGTAACACTGTTGGTCGAGTCCTCTAGCATTGACGCGCGAGCCACGCTGAGTTTCTCCAGAGTAGATCCAAGCGCCACCGTCCTCATCCTCGATGCGGTTGGGTTCGAACTCGACGCAGTCCGCTTCCTCGACGACGAGTCGGTTTCGGATGCAACCTATGCCTACGATGGGGACGAGCTTTCAATCACGATCCCCGTCGAGGTGACCGAAGGACGCATCGAGATCGACTATCGGGCAAAGCCGCGCCGCGGCCTCTACTTCCTAGCGCCTGATGAAGCGGTACCGGACCGTCCGCGTCAGGTGTGGTCACAATGCCAGGACGAAGACGCCCGCCATTGGTTTCCCTGCCACGACGCACCAAACATGAAGCTCACCTCGGAGCTCACGGTCACGGTGCCCGCCGATTGGGTGGCGCTCTCGAACGGGACGTGCATCGAAGAGGAAATCGGGGCGGACGACGGCAAAGTCTCGATCTTCCACTTTCGACTCGACCGCCCGCACCCAAGTTACTTGGTTACGCTTGCGGCAGGTCATTTCAGCATTCTAGAAGATCGACCAGCCAGCTTGGAGTCGGGGCGGCGCATCCCGATCCGGTACTATGTCCCCGAAGGTCGAGAATCCGAAGCGTGGCGGAGCCTGTCAGACACCCCGAGAATGGTCGAACTGTTTTCGAGGCTGACCGGGCTCGAGTATCCGTTCGATTCTTATACGCAGGTGGTCGTGCACGATTTCATCTTCGGTGGGATGGAGAATACGACCGCTACAACGCTGTACGAGCACGTGCTGCTCGATGAACGAGCCGCAATTGACGTGGACAGTCGTTCGCTCGTCGCGCATGAGTTGGCGCATCAATGGTTCGGTGACACGCTCACCTGTCGGGATTGGCACGAAGCCTGGTTGAACGAAGGCTTTGCGACCTATTTCGAGCACCTGGAGCGCGAAGATCGGCTTGGCCGCGACGATTACGATTGGTCGATCTTGCGCGCCTTCGACGGCTACATGGCGGAGTTCAACGAAAGCTATGATCGACCGATCGTGTGCCGCGATTATATGGCGCCCATCGACCTGTTCGATCGCCACCTGTACGAGAAGGGCAGCCTGGTTCTGCACATGCTGCGCCGAAAACTCGGTGATGATGTTTTTTGGTCTGCCATTCGCGAGTACGCCCGCAGCAATGCGGATCAGATCGTCGAGACTGTCCAGCTACAACGCACGTGTGAGAAGGTGAGCGGCCAATCACTGGATCGCTTCTTCGACGATTGGATCTACCGCTCCGGTCATCCCGAGCTCACGGTCTCGGCCAGTTACGAATTCGGGCGCTTGATCGTCACGCTCAAGCAAGAGCCTAAAGGGTCGCGCACCGAACCATTTGCCGTGCCGTTCGAGATCCGGATTCAGACCCAAGATCGCGGTTGGGTGAACCTGCGTCGAGAATCGACCCAATTGGTGGAGTCGATCGTCATTACCTTGGAACAGCGACCCTTGGCGATTGCCTTCGATCCCGATTTGAGAATCACGGCCCCGATCCGGCTCGAGTTCGGGTTCGATTGGCTGAAGGGGGTACTACAATCCGATGCAAGTGTGCGCTCGCGCATGCTCGCCGCCGCTGCCTTACGTTCTCGGCAGGACAAGCCAAGCCTGGAACTGTTGCGCGATATCCTCACCGATTCGTCACAGCCATACATGCTACGCGTCGAGTGTGCACGAAGTCTGGGCAAGACGCGCGCGCAGGAGACCGTCTCGCATTTAGTCGCAGCCGTCGATGCCGATCGCGCCGAGGTACGGCGCGCAGTGGCGTTTGCCTTGGGCCAGTTCCGACACACTGCTGTGGTGGCACCGCTGCTCGGCTTGGCCGAGAGCGATCCCAGCTACTTAGTGGTGGCCGAAGCGTATCGGGCTCTCGGTCGCAGTTGCCAACCCGAGGCCAAGCAGGCACTGCTGGGAGCCCTTGGCAGTCCGTCCTGGGCGGATGTGGTGCGTTCCGGTGCGATCGATGGGCTCACAGAGCTAAGAGACAAGGAGCTGCTGCCCACCATCTATGATCAGACGCGCTATGGAACGCCATCGCGAGGTCGACGTGCGGCGGCACTCGCACTTGGAAGGCTCGGCTCCGATCGCGAGACGCGCCTCAAACTGGAAGTGCTCCTGGATGACCCCGACCCGCATCTACGCAGCGACGTCGTGGAAGCACTGCTAGAGCTGGGTCAGCTCGAGGCCCAGCGCGCGCTCTCGGCGCGCCTGGAGGTCGAAGCGGATACGAGAGTGCAGCGACGTCTACGTGAAGCACTCCGTGATCTAGGCAGCCGTGATGCCAGCACAGCCAAACGCCTGAGTGACGATCTCGTTGCGTTGAAGACGAAAGTAGCGGAGCTCGAGACGAAAGTGGCCCGGTTGGAGCCCACTCTCCCGCAAGACGACACAGCGCCCCCGAAACAAGCGGCGAAGGTGACGCCCGGCAAAACGTCTTCAAGCAAGGCAAGCGCACGTTCGAAGGCAAAAGCCGGCTCGTCGCGGAAGCGTGTCAAGACGACGACAACGAAGCCGTCCAAAACACGCGGAAAGAAAAAGCCGCAACGCGGACGCAGCTGAGTTCGCCGAGGCGAACAGACGTCGAGCGGGAGTGGACGAGTGCTCCCGCTCGGCCTTGGCTGGTTAGCGCGGCGCGCAAACGGCGGAAGTGACGGTCGTGGATGACTGCTCCAGCGACGGCTTCGTGCGAACGCGACGGCTTCGTGCGAACGCGACGGCTTCGTGCGAACGCGACGGCTTCGTGCGAACGCGACGGCTGCCTATTCAACAGCGCCCAGGGGTGGCTCTCGTTAGAACAGAAATGAGGGCACTTTAGCGAGGTTTTACCAGTTACAAACAGTCAAACTTCCTGCACAAATTCCACCATACATTTGGCTAACGTCAGCGACTCGAAAAGCGCGAACGCATGCCCCCGGCAGCTCGTGTCCCACTGCCGATGCTCTCGCGAAAGCATGCCCCCGGCAGCTCGTGTCTCACTGCCGATGCTCTCGCGAAAGCATGCCCCCGGCAGCGAGGCTCCGCCCATGCGCCCGCAGCGCACTGCGCGAGGACGCATCGGGGGGGAGCAAGCATCCGCGAAGCACGCGAGCGGATGCGGTGGGGGGCAGGAAAACTGCGTAACGCTCGCTAAGTCGCAGTCTCCTCTTCGAGGTCGTCGGCGTCAGGGATGTCATCCAAACCAACGCCACCTTTGACAGGAATGGCGCGGGCCGTCGCCACGACCTCCAGCGTTGACACGAGGCCATCACGGTCTCCCACTTTTGGCAGATAGGCGCGAGAGCCATCCCACAGATCTACGGCGACTTCCCCTGGGATATCGAACACGATCTGGTCGATCTGCGGCCAACGGTAGCGCTTGCGTTTGGGCCAGACGAGTCCAACGACGTCGCGATACTCAATCCCGTCGCCGCGCACCCGAACCCCTCGCATTCCACTACGGACAGCTGCCGAAGCGGCACTGACGCACAAGAGGATTGCGAACGTCCGCGGGCTGATAACGCGATTAGCGTTCTGTTCGATCAGGCGAACGTAGAGCTCCGAATTTGACGGACTCTGTTCCGCGATCAACACAACGGCGAGCACCATGCTCGCAAGAGCAAGGTACACGAGGGAGGGCAGTCGCAACTGCCAGGGCGGTAGGAAAACGCGCTCGGTGGGTCGATATGTCATATCGAACCCGGGGGGTCGTGATGGGCGTGCCACTTTGCTTCAACGTAGCGCCCCGCCTAGTCCTTGGGGATCCATGCGCTGTTTCGTTGCAGAGGTTCGGCCAAGCGGTCTGTTCATTACCGATAACACAGGAATGCGCGTCCTAGCTCTGGCAGGAGGAGGCGAATTTTCCAAGCGCAAGCCATCGCAGCTCGGGTGAGAGCGCTTTCACTTCACGTACAGAATGGGTGGCCGCACCTGCGAGCGGCACGTGAAGCCACCTTCCCTGGCCGACTCAGCCTTCGCGGCGGCGTCGCCGAATGGATGGCACGAGGCATCCCAATAGAAGTATCAAGCCTAAGCCGTGCCGCGCGTTGG
>JBLNFG010001259.1:0-3312 GCA_050263495.1 Myxococcales bacterium
CACGCGTTTGAATGACGGAAAGTGCGACCCTCGGGGAAGGTTCTGGGTGGGGAGCATCTGCGAGCATGAACCTGAGTTCGATGGCGGGCTGTATTGTTTGGACACCAATCTCAGCCTTTCCACCAAGCTAACGAGGATTCAATGCAGTAACGGCTTGGTGTGGACGCGAGATAACCGGACGTTCTATTTCATTGATACCCCGACCCAAGAGATCTGGGGATTTCACTTCGATCCAGAATCCGGCGCCATCCGCGAGAAGCGGGTCGTTGCACGGATCCCAAGTGAGCTGGGATCACCAGACGGGATGAGCATTGATGCAGACGACCATCTGTGGGTTGCACTCTTTGGTGGGCATCGGGTGATTCGCGTTGATCCGGCGAGCGGACGAATCGAACTCCAAATCCCGGTCCCGGCAAGCAACGTAACCTCCGTGGCCTTCGGTGGCAGAGATCTGGACGAGCTTTACATCACGACCGCGCGCATCGGACTCACCCCGGAGCAATGCGCGGCAGAGCCCTTGGCGGGTTCACTGTTCTGCGTTCAGGTGCCGTATCAAGGCGTCGTCGCAAACCGGTTCGGGCGCAATCTAGGCACGCTGTCGCCCTAGCCTCCAGTGCCGCGCACCATTCCCGATGCCCGCACTTGTTGCTCGAGAGCGCGGAATCGTTCCGCCAATGCGCGCACGATCGCGCCAGCCCAGCTGTCCACGCCCAAGCCCTCGTCAATGGTCCGCTTGTCGAGGACGAGGACCGTCGTAGTAGTAATCGCCTCCACGGAGGCCGCGCGAGGTTCGTCCAATACCAACGCCATCTCGCCGAAGACACTACCGGCGGGCATGGTCGATAGGATCTCTTTCCGGTCACCCACCTGCCGGAATGCTCGACAGCTGCCGCTGACAATCAAATAGGCCGCATCGCCTGGGTCGCCCTCGCGGATGATCAGTCTGCCAGCACCGAACGTCTTTCTCGGCAAGTAGAACCCGCCACGCAGAAAGCGTTGTACGTCGCGCTGCAGCTCCTGAACAGTCTGATAGCGTCGCGCTGGATCGGGCGCTGTGGCGCGCTGCACGACGTCACGCAATTGCCTCGTAATTCCCACGTCCATACAAGCCACGTCCACCGGTACAACGGCGCCAGCGCAGGCGCGCCCAATGAGTGCATTCTGATCCTTCGATTCACCGTACGGACGCCGCCCACTAACAATCTCATAAAGAATCGCGCCGAGGCCGAACACGTCCGAGCGCTCATCCATCTCGTCGGGGTTTCCTCGAGCCAGTTCTGGTGCCATGTAATCCGGAGTTCCAACCGGGCCCGGGGCTTCCATTTGCGCGAACTCACCGGAGGCAGGGCGCGTCTTGGTAAGGCGCGCGAGCCCCCAATCCATCACGTAGATTTGGCCGAAGTCTCCGACCATCACATTATCCGGTTTGAGGTCACGATGAATGACGCCGCGGTAGTGCGCATAGGCAACTGCGTCGCACACCTTGATGAAGATTTCGAGTCCCTGCTCGATTCGTTCCGTAGACCCCGGAGGACGACTCGCTGAGCTCAACCAGCGCGCCAAGGTGACGCCTTGCACCAGTTTCATCGTGAAGTAGGGCACCCCTTCTCGACCGATGGCAAGCTCGTGCACGGGAACGATATTGGGATGCTCGAGCTGTCCCGTAATCTGCGCTTCAGCAACGAACCCATCGCGATAGAACGCTTCGCGCGCCAAGTCCTTGTCCAGTCGCTTCAAAGCGACGTCACGCAACAGGTTGCGATCCGTGGCCGGATGGATTCGCCCCATCGCTCCGCGACCTAGTTCGGGCAGTACGTCCAGGTGAGCCGGTGTGGGGATCCCCTCGGCCCGCACGGTTTCTTCGTCCAACGCCGCTTTGCCATGAACCGGAATTGCCTCGATCACGCGAACCGGCGCGAGAGTACCGAGCGAGTCGGGAGGGTGAGTCTTCATTTCGATGTTCCTGGACGCCGCGAGAATGCCATGAAAACGGGCATGACGGCAAAGGGTGGCGAGATTTGCCGCCATCTTCCGACTCGAACGCAACCGTGCCGCAGTAGTCTACATCTGCGCCCCTCGACGGACGCAGCCGAATAGGCGCAGGATTGTCGAATGACCTCCGCTTGCCGGATCGGTTTCTTGGTCGATGGCCTGCTGTCACGTTACCAGGTGCACCTGTTCGATGCGGTGCGCAAGGCTGCCTGGCAGCGAGGAGCGGTCGTTGTCGGATTTCCGGGGAGCTACTTAGGTGGCACGGATTCGGAGCGGCCCGCGTTCGACGGCTCTTTCGTGTATGAACTCGTCAGCCCAAGCAGCGTCGACGGCATTATTGTCGCCAGCAATCTGATTTCGAGCGGCGCAAGTGCGACGAAAATTCGCTCGATTTGCGAACACGAGGCGGTACCCGTCGTCAGCATTGGGCCTCAACCCGGCATGACGGTTGTCGACGTGGACAACGGAAGAGGTTTACACCAGGTCATTGATCACCTCGTGACCGAGCATGGCTGTCGACGCCTGGCATTGATACGCGGCCCAGTAACCAACCCCGACAGTCTAGAGCGCGAGCGGGTTTTTCGCTCCGCACTCCAATCGCGAGGACTCGAAGTCCTGGGTGATCTGATCGTCACCGGCAATTTCCTCGAGTCGTCAGGGGCCGCCGCCGTCCGTGCGCTTTTCGATGAGCGTCAGGTGTCGTTGGACGAGCTGGACGGAATCGTGGCGGCCAACGACCAGATGGCAACCGGGGCGATGCAGGAGTTGGCAGCGCGAGGCATCCGTGTTCCCGAAGATCTGTTGGTGGTGGGTTTTGACGACGATGATCACGCGCGTAGCGCTTGCCCGCCCTTGACCACCGTGGCTCAACCCATCACTCAATTAGGTGAGGTGGCCGTCGAATTGCTCATGGCCAAGCTCCGCGGCAAGCCACCGGTGCAAGGTCGAGTACTCCAGACCTTGCCGGTACTTCGCCGTTCATGTGGATGCAGGGAAGACCAACGCTGGCAGAACCAGAGCCACGCGAGCGCCGCGAATCTGGACGCCTTCTTGACGCAGTTGTGTGCACTCACGCTGCAACAGTTGGTGTGGTTTGGCGCTGATAAGTCCGAGGCAGACGCGGGAGTCGAGCAACTTCGAACGTACCTGACGGGGAACGATCTCGAAACGGAGCGAGACTCGTTGAGACAGCTTGAACGAATCGTTCTCGAGCTGAACACTCACGGAGTCGATCCCTTGCGTTGGCAAGATGCGTTGGTCTCGGCCCTGCACCAGGGTTCTCAAGGGCTGGGCGACGATGCGCCTCAATTGGACCGCTTG
>JBLNFG010001260.1:0-10459 GCA_050263495.1 Myxococcales bacterium
CGGAGCTGTTCTACCAGGACAGCCCCACCCGCCAAAACTGCCTCACCGCGCGTTAGCGGCGGAGGGTAGAGACCTCGACCGCAACCAGTCAGAGTTCGTGCACGGGTCGCTTCACAGCGCCAGAAGCTGGCACATGCATTGGATCTGAATGGTCTAGGAAACCCCAAATGTATCGCCAAGAGTCCGCGCCGAACCCCAGGGAGTGTCCACCGCCGCGAACCTTCCAGAGCATGATGGGCGCCTTGGTACAGGACCGAAACCCTGACACTTGCGTCTCTGCTCCCGGCAGATCGGAGACCAAATCAAGCTCTTCTATCGAGTGCATCTCACCAACGCAACCGTTGCGGCGCGCCCAATTCTTGAGTCCACTCAGAACGCCTAGTGTATTCGGCATGGATGGCTTGCCGAAGAGTCGCCCGCCCGCAAAGGGCACGACTGTGTCCTGATCACCATGAATTTCGAGAACCGCTACAGCACGCGTCGAAGGGCAATCAGCTGGACGCGCCGGTCCGAACGCTGCAATGCTGACGACTCCTCGGAGCTCGTGCGAACTCCTGCAGGCCATGCGGTGTGCCATCATGCCGCCATTTGAGTAACCAACGACGAACACTCGCTGCGGATCAGCCCCAAGCGCTCCAACTGCGTGCCCGATCAAGGCGTCGAGTCGAGCCGCGTCGTCGCGCCCTTGATGTGTGAAGTTGCAGCACAGCCCGGCATCCCAGAACCGCCTTCCGCTCTGATCGACGTCACCGTCGGGAGCGGCGTAGAGGACGTGTTCTTTCTCTGCCAACTCACGCAAATGCAGGGCCTGCGCGATTTGGTCACCGTCACCGCCAAGGCCGTGCAACGCGAGCAAGAAGGCTGGGCGCTTTCCCGATCTGGGAGGACTACCGCTGATGTGAAAGCGAACTCTGGACTCGCCGAACGGAATTTCGTACTTCAGGGAGCCTCTAGAGGTCGTCTCTTCCAAAGCATTGGCTGTGGTCTCTGTCTTGCTAAGACTAGAGGCGGACGTGAGCGTTATGGCGGGCCGCGTGCCGTTGCTCGTCTCGCGTGACGCCGGCTCGGGGTGAGTCTGGCGGCGGCATTGGGGCACCAACACGGCGACAGCGAAGGCCGAGAAATGGATGATACGAGCTGCCTGCACGCCACTGAGTCTTGCATCCCCGGTAGCCCAATTCCATCGGAACGATGAGTCCTGAGCAGCCGCTACGCGGCCGATCGCGCCACTTGCAATAGTCTCGGTTTCCTCCAGTCGCGGTCCGCCCAAACCCCAATTCGCTGCGCGACTTGCATGCCGCCTCGTCCTACGAGACCGGGGGCTCAAATGAGGGTCGAAATTGCCACGCGCGCCAAACGCGCGTCTTAATCTGGCTCAGTCTTCGTAGCAGTCTGCCCCACTGAGACATGCGTATGACACGCACCTCGCCGGTTCTGCTCTGGCCAGGCTTCGCCAGACCGTTTTGTCACAGCGCCTTGGCAGGCTTGCCCCGGTCTGCTCGCAATGAGGGCAGTTCACAGCGTCAGCCCACCTGTGGGGATCGGCGCACATCACCGGAACGCGCGATCAAAGAGTCGGCAATTCCGGTGATGCTGACAAATTTGGGGTCGCTCTGTGCCGTGTCGTCTCGAAGCCTCGGCTCTCGGATGCGATGGCGCAAATTGCGACCTGCGTATATTTGGCATGAAGCGCAGAGCAAACAATCTCCTCGTATTGGGAGCTGTTGATGTGCGATCGCGCCGCGCACTGTGCGAACTGCGCAACTTGAGCTGCTATTTCAGCAATGGCTCGAAGATTGCAAACACCCGCCGCCGAGGAAAGACGAATGATACCTGCGACGGATTTGGTTTGTTTCTCACACTTGCGTTGGGGGTTCGTATATCAGCGCCCCAATCATCTCATGAGTCGCTTCGCACGCAGGGGACGAGTCTTCTTCGTCGAAGAACCCGTCGAAGATGCTGGGCCAGCAAGAATGGAGGCAACGGAGATATCTGCGAATCTCTGGGTGTGTACGCCGCATTTGCCTGGAGGCGTGACTCACGAACGCTCCGAGCTTCTTCAGCGAGAGCTAGTTGACAAGCTCCTTAAGGAGCGCGAGGTTACACAACCTGTGGTGTGGTTCTACACGCCAATGGCATTGCCGTTGGCGACACACATTAGACCTGCCTTGGTCGTCTACGACTGCATGGACGAACTGTCCGGGTTTCGAGGGGCACCGCCTGGACTCGTCGAACGTGAACGACAACTATTTGCACGCGCAGACCTGGTCTTCACGGGTGGTCATAGCTTGTATGAAGCAAAGCGGAAGCTGCACCCTGCCGTGTTTGCGTTTCCAAGCAGCGTCGAGAGTGCTCATTTCGCGCAAGCACGAGCGGAGCAGTCTGATCCAACGGATCAAGCGTCAATCGCGAGGCAGCGGTTAGGTTTCTTCGGTGTGCTCGATGAACGTATGGATCTTGGCTTGCTGGCTCGGTTGGCGGAGGAACGACCGAACTATCAGATTATCCTGATCGGTCCAGTGGTGAAGATTTCAGAGGAGTCTCTGCCACGCGGAGCAAGCATTCACTACTTAGGCGCAAAGCAGTACCGCGAGCTACCTCACTACATTGCTGGTTGGGACGTCGCGATTATGCCGTTTGCCCTGAACGAGGCAACACGCTTCATCAGCCCCACAAAGACTCTGGAGTACCTGGCGGCAGGGAAACCCATCGTCTCAACCGCTATACGCGACGTCGTTTCACCCTACGGCGAAAGTGGGTTGGTCGAAATTGCGGACCAAAGTTCCTTCGCCGAAGCCGTTGACCGCGCTCTGCGCACGGATTCAGGACAACATCGCGAGAGATGCGACCATGTTCTGGAACGAACCTCCTGGGACAAAACTTGGTCCGAGATGTTCGAACTTATCACTGGTTCGGTCAAGCACGACGCCCGTGCTTCCGCGCCGCAGAAAGGCGAAAGTACATGTTCGATTATTTGATTGTGGGTGCCGGCTTCGCTGGGAGCGTCTTGGCAGAGCGACTGGCCTCACAGCTTGGTGCAAGGGTCCTGATTTGTGACAAGCGCCCTCACATTGGGGGAAACGCCTATGACCATTATGACAACCATGGGTTGCTTGTGCACAAATATGGCCCTCACATCTTCCACACAGGTTCAGCGCGCATCTTCAAGTACCTTTCACAGTTTACTGCGTGGCGACCATACGAGCACCGCGTGCTAGCGAGCGTCGACGGGAAGTTGCTGCCATTCCCCATCAACGTTGATACCGTCAACCGCTTGTATGGGCTTGCGCTGACGTCCGATGAAGCCCCGGCCTTCTTTCGTAAAGTTGCCGAACCCGTTGCGTCGGTGCGAACGTCGGAGCACGCTGTGGTGAGTAAGATCGGTCGGGAACTGTACGAGAAGTTCTTCCGCAACTACACTCGAAAGCAATGGGGGCTCGATCCTTCGGAATTGGACGCCTCAGTCGCCGCCCGAGTGCCGGCCCGAACCGACCACGACGACAGGTACTTCACCGACGAGTTTCAGGCGATGCCTTTGCACGGTTATACGCGCATGTTTGAGAACATGCTCGATCACCCCAATATCTCGCTAGTGCTAAACGCAGACTATCGAGAAGTAATGCGTGAAGTGAACTACCGGGAACTAATCTACTCTGGTCCGGTGGACGCATACTTCGATCATCGCTACGGAAAACTACCGTATCGTTCGATCGCATTCAGGTTCGAGACGCACCACGTCGAGCGCTACCAACCGGCCGCAGTAGTAAACTATCCCAACGAGCACGATTATACGCGCATCACTGAATTCAAGTATCTTACAGGCCAGAGCCATCACTCATCGAGCATCGTCTACGAATTTCCGACCGCGGATGGTGACCCCTATTACCCTGTACCCCGCCCAGAGAACGCCGAACTCTACCGCAAGTACAAGCTGCTCGCGGATGCAACACCAAACGTCCGGTTCGTCGGGAGGCTAGGCACGTACAAGTACTACAATATGGATCAAGTGGTGGGTCAGTCCCTAGCTCTGTTCGAACAAATGCGTGGAGCCCAGAGACTCGACGACGCTGCTAGAACCCGTGCTGCGTGAGGTTCCATGCGCGATAATGTTCCCGCGGGGCGGAGTCCCCAGTTTGCATCGCTCTCGGCTGCCGACCAAGACGCACTGGGACATGCATATCCGCGTCCGCAGCTACGTCGAGATTCGTGGATTTCGCTGAACGGGACTTGGGATTTCGCCATTGATCATGACGGATTGGCGCAGCGGCCCGACGAGATTCAGTTTGAGAGCAGGATCGTCGTGCCGTTTGCGCCAGAGGCGCCACTGAGTGGAGTGCTGGAAACGGGCCTTCACAAGGCGTGCTGGTATCGCATGCAAGTGGAGATCCCGGAGGACTTGCGTGCCGATGAGCGGCTGATCCTACGCTTTGGAGCAGTGGACTATGAGGCCACGGTATTCGTCGACGGCGCACCAGCCTGCATGCACGAGGGTGGTTATACGCCGTTTTGTGTCGATATCACCGACCACGTGCAAGACAAGAAGATAGTCACCGTTGTCGTTCACGCTCAAGATGATCCTTCGGATCTGGCCAAGCCTCGCGGAAAGCAAGATTGGCAACTCAAGCCACACTCGATTTGGTACCCGCGAACAACCGGCATCTGGCAGACGGTATGGATGGAGCGAGTGCCCGACACGCACATCCAGGAATTGCGCTGGACGCCGAGCTTGCAGCGTTGGGAAATTGGCTTGGAGGCTCGGGTCGTGCGAAGTCAGAGCCAGGCACTGCGCTTGGGCGTACGATTAAGCGCGGGCTCCGTAATGCTAGCTGACGACGTTTACGCCGTGGTGGCCGATGAGGTGCATCGCCGTATTGCACTCTCCGATCCGGGAATCGACGATTTCCGCAACCATTTGCTCTGGTCACCAGAGATGCCCACCTTGATTATCGCCGAGCTGCGGCTAATCAATGAAGACGATGAGGTTATTGACCATGTGCAGAGCTATACGGCGCTGCGCTCCGTCGCTGTTCAGGGCGAGCGGTTGGTGCTCAACGGGCGACCTTTCAAGCTTCACTTGGTGTTGGATCAGGGCTATTGGCCCGAAGGGGGCATCACTCCACCCAACGACGCCGCTTTGCGAAAGGATGTAGAGTTGGCAAAGGAGATGGGCTTCAACGGTGTTCGCAAACATCAGAAGCTGGAAGACCCTCGGTACTTGTATTGGGCCGATCGTCTCGGCCTAGTTGTTTGGGAAGAAATGCCAAGCGCTTACCGGTTCACGAGTCGCTCGATCCAGCGTATGGCAAGCCAGTGGGTTGAGGCAATTCAGCGGGATTTTAGCCACCCTTGCGTCATCTGTTGGGTTCCATTCAATGAGTCGTGGGGCGTTCCCAATCTGCCGGATAATGCTGCTGAACGGCATTATGTCCAGGGCATCTATCACCTTACGAAGTCGCTCGACCCTTCTAGGCCCGTCATTGGCAACGACGGCTGGGAGAGTTCAGCGACGGATATTATCGGCATTCACGACTACGACTCGGATCCAGCCCGGATCGCTCAGCGCTATCATCAGTATGACACTCTTCCTAAGACGCTACAGCGAGAACGCCCCGGAGGTAGGATTCTGGTTCTCGAGGGGCATTCTGGTGAATCGAGCCCAATCGTGCTGTCCGAGTTCGGCGGTATCGCTCTCGGCAGAAGTGATGAAGCAATCTGGGGGTATTCGTGCTGTCGCACAGCGAACGAGTTGTCTAGCCGCTTTGCTGCGCTGCTCGAGGTGGTAGGCGGGTTGCAGGTCTTTGCTGGGTTTTGCTACACGCAATTTGCAGACACGTATCAAGAAGCGAATGGACTGCTCTACGCCGATAGAACCCCCAAATTCTCCCTCGCCAAGATGTTCCGTGCTACCCGTAGCCGTGGCCGGCAGCAATCAAGCCTAGACTTTGAGCTGGGCGCAGCTGATCTAAATACCAAGCTCGACCGCGACGCCGACGCAAGCAACAAGGAAAACCGATAGGAGGCCGGTCGCATGTGTATTCCAGAAATGGAGTTATGGGGTGGGGTGGAGTGTACGGTTAACCGGGTGCGAGATACCTTTCTCGACCAGGTAGAACTCACGGGGCACGCGCGGAGAATGGAAGACCTAGACCGCCTTGCTGAGCTGGGCGTGCGCGTAGTGAGATACCCAATCCTCTGGGAGCGTGCCGTCAGAAACGGTTCCGATCAACTCGACTTCTCCTGGACAGACGCACGACTCCGCAGGCTGCGCGAGCTTGGGATCCGCGTCATTGCTGGGTTGGTACACCATGGAAGCGGCCCCCTCGGAACGAGTCTGCTCGAAGAGAGTTTCGTTCAGGGATTAGCCGGGTATGCACGCGCGGTTGCGGAACGCTATCCCTGGATCGAGGACTTCACGCCGGTTAACGAGCCGCTTACGACTGCACGGTTTAGCGCTTTGTATGGTCATTGGTATCCGCACGCGCGAGGCACGGAGCCGTTCTTGCGTGCCCTTATGGTCCAAGTGAGAGCAGTCGCAGCAGCGATGCGCGCGGTGCGCCAAGTCATACCCAATGCGCGGCTGATCCAGACCGAAGACTTTGGATCGATTTTTAGTACGCCAGGCTTGAAGTATCAGGCGGAGTTCGAGAACCACCGAAAATGGCTGAGCTTGGACCTGCTCTTTGGGCGGGTTAACCCACAACATCCGCTATACCAGTACGTGGTAGCGCATAACGTTGACGACTCTGAGTTGCGTGAACTCGAGAATGAGCCATGTCCGCCCGATCTGATTGGAGTCAACTACTATGTCACGAGCGACCGCTTTCTAGACGAACGACTGACGTTCTATCCTGAGAGCGTAATCGGCTCTAATGGCCGCGAGCAGTATGTCGACATCGAAGCTGTTCGTGCGCGTCGCGAGGGGATCGTGGGGCATTGTGAAGTGCTGGAGAGTGCTTGGTCCCGCTACAGATCTCCGTTGGCAATTACGGAGGCTCATCTCGGCTGCACTCCGGAGGAGCAGGTGCGCTGGCTCAACGAGGCATGGCATGGTGCCTGCGACGCGAAAGCCGCAGGAGCGGATGTTCGCGGCGTGACGCTGTGGTCCGTATTTGGGGCGTACGATTGGGATTCCCTCGTAACTCTTTCTCGCGGGCACTACGAACCTGGCGCGTTTGACGTGCGCGGCCCACAGCCGCATGCCACGGCAGTCGCTCGCGTCGCGCAAGAGTTGGCACAGCATGGCAAGAGCAACCACCCGTTGCTAGCCACGCCAGGATGGTGGCGCATGCCATCGCGATTCTTGCCTTCGGTGCATAGGGATCACGCGCGCGTTTGCGCGGCACCTTCTGCCCACAGAGCGCGCCCAGTGTTGATCACAGGTGCGGGCGGCGCATTGGCAGAGGTATTCCGGCGTGTTTGCGAGGAACGTGGCCTAGCAACCCGCGCTCTCGCGCGGCCGGAGCTCGACATCACCAACCGAAAAGCAGTCGACTCAGTTATCGAGGAGTCACGCCCTTGGCTCGTGATCAACGCCGCTGGCGTGCCCTGGAGCCGAAGCTCCGTCGAAGACCCTGATACCTGTTTTCGCGAGAACGTGGACGGTGTGGTCGTCCTTGCTCAGAAGTGTCGGGAGTGCGACGCGCGCTTGGTTACCTTCTCGTCGGCCTTGGTGTTTAGTGGTGAAGCGAGTGGTCACCACGTCGAAGGAGACGCGGTAAACCCGTCTAACGTACTTGGACTTAGCCATGCCAAGGCTGAGCGCGTTGTTTCCGAAGTCTATCCTCAAGCATTGGTCGTACGCGCCGGCACACTGTTCGATTCGGTGGTGACCGGAGGGCGGCTATGGCGCGCCATTCGGCAGCTTGCGCGTGGAGAGACGGTCTCCGTCAGCAACGAGAGCTACTGGTCCTTGGCCTTTGCGCCAGAATTGGCTCATCAGTGCTTGGATTTAGTGATGGCTGAAGCCAGCGGCATAGTGCACTTGGCGCACCAGGAAGAGTACAGCGTGTTCGAGTTCCTAAAGCATTTCGCAACGGCGATGGGAGTCGCCACCGCGAGACTCGTGCCTAGCACGCGGGATGAGTGCCGAATATGGCCACTACTTCCGAAGCGAGCGACGCTTGCAAGCGAACGCGTTCCGCCTCTCTCACCCCTAGATGCGTGTCTGCAGCGGCTGTCAGGGTGCTCCGAGGCAGCCCTACGAGCCGTCCGAGCAGCGTAGTAGGAGACTGTCTGAAGGCGTGACGCAGGGGCCAGGGCTCGTGCAGCAGTGCGCTGATGGGCTGGCGTCCGCGTCTCTCTTCCCCCGCAACTGCGCGCTCCAGAAGACACCGGATGAGCGGACTCCAGATAGTACGAGACTAGTCTAGTGCATGAGCTCTTCGCCCATGTACTTCATAATCTTACGAGCAACATCGAGCGTTCTTTCGATGTCTTCGTTGCGATGTGCGTGACTTAAGAACCACATATGTCGAGGATGCAGGAAGATTCCGTTCGCCAGCACTTGCCTAAAGAAGAACTCCCTCAGGGACGAGTTAACCGCGGCATCCTTGTGGATGAACCGTAGGAAGGGCATGGCAGGCAGTGGCTCACCGTATGCCTCAGCGGGAATTCCGAATTCCTTCGCCTGCGTATTGAGTCCTTGGATCAGTATTGTTCCCAATTGTTCCAGTCTGAATTGGACGCATTCAGTACGCACCACGGCTAGCGTTGCACGAGCTGCCGCCATCGCCGTGGTATCGCCATGAAAGGTTGCGGAATAGTGCATGCCCGCCGCAGTTTGCATCACTTCGCGCCGTCCAAGGGTAGCAGCGAGCGGCCAGCCATTGCCCAGGGCTTTGCTCACCGTCATGATGTCCGGGACAATGCCGGCGCGTTCGGCAATGGAGTTCGGCGCGATGCGTATGCCCGTCTTGACTTCGTCCATGATGAACAGTGCGCCATTCAGATGGGTTATGCGCAGCAGTTCGTGAAAGGTTGACGGCTCGTACGGGGTAACCATTTCGGGCGCAAGGATCACTGCCGCAATCTCGTCCGGATAGTGTCGGAAGATATCTTCGAGCGTCGCGGGCTCGCGTGCGACGAACTCTGGTATCTGGGCGTCCAGCCCGCTCGGCACAAAGTCTTCCCGCGGCAGACACCAGTCGTGCCAACCGTGGTACCCGCAACGGGCTATCCGCTTCCTTCCAGTACAGCGTCGGGCTATGCGGACCGCGGCTGAGGTCGCCTCCGAGCCGGTCTTGAAGAAGACCCCCATCTCGGCGCCGGGGAATAGCGGCAGTAACATTTCGATGAACTCCACGTGTTCGCGATGGTTCATCGATAGGAGCTGACCACGTTTACTTCGCTGAGCCACAGCAGCGTCGACTGCGGGGTGGGCATAACCAAGAAGCTGACTTCCGAATGCCATCAGATAATCGATGTACTCGTGTCCATCTACGTCCCACACGCGACACCCGTGGCCGCGTTCGAAGTACATCGGGGTCGTTGCCGGATCGACTAGTGGACGGCCCGATAAATGGATGCCCCCTGGAATAACCGAGCAGGCACGCTGGTAGAGCGCTGAGGAGCGTCGATAGCGGGCCCGCAGCTCGTCTTCGGAGAAGGGACGGAATGTACTGGCTTGATGAGACGAGTGGACGAACGTCTTCTCGGTGTTGGCTATCGTCATGCGACTCCGACTGCTGAAGATGACACCGAACGGCAATCATTTCTGATCGAACGATTGGGCACCACGGTGTTCACTGGATGGGGACTAAGCATGTGTTGTGCCGCATTGGCTGCTGAGGTTGATCTCATTGCCGATATGCCACTCGCTTGTGCTTGGGGTTTCCGGACCCGCTGGCTCCTCCAAGGTAGGGTAGGTCGGGACCGGGCCCTAGGCCCTTTCTTCCAGTCGTGACCTGACTGCTCAACAGGGTAGTCCACGTCGGAGTGGGGCCTTGGAGTGACAGCACTCGGGCGTTGGTCTGCTCTCGCCATGGCTGAGGTTCAGTACGCACTGGATCCATGGGATTACGGCACGCACAAGGCGAGCCCAATAACACGCAGCCGATCAAGACTCTTGTCGTTGTCTGGCGCATTCCCGCCCGACGTGCATCTCGGGTGCCAAGGGTAAGGTGGCGTGAACCATGGACGAAGTACAGCCCTGCCTCAGTGTGGCGAAGGCCCTCAATTTTCGGTGAGCTCTATAAGCACTAATGAACCCTGCTGGCACCGCAATTGCTCAAGCGCTTCTCAATCGAGACCCGTGCCCACCGGAAAGCGACGGTACAGATGAGAATTGCACAAATAGCCCCCCTTTATGAAAGCGTGCCGCCAGCGCTATACGGGGGGACAGAGCGGGTCGTACACTACTTGACCGAAGAACTGGTCGCCATAGGACATGATGTGACTCTCTTCGCTTCCGCGGATTCTCAGACCAGTGCGAGACTGATACCTGGCTGCGAGCGCGCACTAC
>JBLNFG010001261.1:0-2837 GCA_050263495.1 Myxococcales bacterium
ATATGGCCACTAGGTTCAGCTGTGTTTGCCATCGCATTGGCGCTCGACGCCTCAGCGGCAGCGCCGAATCGAGTGTTGGAGGCTGATGCTCACTTTAGACTCGGTGTGAAGCGTTACGAGGAGTCCCGCTATGACGACGCAATCGATGAGTTTACGCGCGCCTACGAAGCTTCTGGCGATTATCGGTATCTGTTTAATCTAGGGCAAGCTCATGCCGTGCGCTGGAAACCGGTCGAAGCCCTAGCCTCATTCGAGAAGTATCTGCGAGAGGGAGGAACCCGAATATCCGCTCAAAGGCGAGCCTTGGTGTCCGAATCAATCGCTCGACAGCGAATGCGAACCGCACAGCTCGACCTGCGCGTTCGACCCAATGGCGCGTTGATTAGAGTAGACGGACGACACGCGGGTAGAAGCCCCCTACCGACGCCGATCTTGGTCGCAACCGGCGACCATGTCATCACTGTAACGCTGGACGGCTATCAAACGGTGGAGCAGGAGCTCAAGCTGAGAGAGCAAGACGTTCGCGTTCTGGAGTTTTCGCTCGCACCGGAGACCAGTCTGTCTTCTCCCCCGCCTCGACCTCGGTTTGGTCGGTTGGCGCTCGACTGTACATTACCAGACATAAAAGTGTTTGTTGACAATCACCAACTGACGATGGCTTCCTCTGGGGGCGAACCTGTTGTAGAGGAGGGCACACACGAACTTCGAATCGAGCGGGCTGGATACCGGACTCAAGTGGAGCCAATCCGCGTGTCGGTTGGACAACTCACACGAGTCACTTGCGATATGCCTATTGCTCAGCCGTTGAGCCCAGAGAAAGCGGGTACACTCAAGCTACAATCCGCAACGGCCGGCGCCATCCTCACGGTGGATGGTGTCTCTTACTCATCGGCGGCATTGGTGCCAATCGGCCTGCACACGGTGGAGGTTCGTAGGTTCGGATTCGTGCCGTGGCGTGGGCAGGTCAGGATCGGTTCACGCGAGACTCACCGGCTCTGGGTAAGTCTGCTGCCAACCCCGGAATATCAGGAGGAATTGCGTTCGCGAGCGCAGATCCGTAGAAACTGGAGCTATGGACTAGCAGCTACTGGTGCGGCCTCACTTGGTGCGACCCTTGCGTTGGGGCTCTGGAACAATCGACGTCACGGTGAGTGGGACCGTGAGAACTCGTACCTGCAGCGGCAATTCGATGCCGGAATCTATACACCGGAACTCGAGCAACGGCGGAACGAGGCCAACCATCTCCTTCAGTCCGTGCAGTCCGTCGACATCATGACCGCCGGCCTGGCCGTGGTCAGCGGGCTTACTTTCGCAGGGGCGGCGGTCCTATTCTTCGGAGAGAAGGATCCAACTTCGGAAGACGGAAATGCAACTCGAACATCGACAGGTCATGTGCATCGAGAGAACGCCAATGGAGGTGTTTGGCGCGATACGGTGGTGTCACCGCTCTGGCGATGAGGCGCGTATGGGTTAACCACCCCCCTAGATGGGCGTGAGCAGAGGGCGTGGGCAGCTGTCGCTCACGATACTAAAGCGGATTTCAGTACGGGGGACGCATGTGAGGGCCGTGCCGCTCGCGCAATCGGCGTGAGCGGGCTTGGGGGTGGCCAGGGGTCCAATCGCGCACACAAACGGAGAATTGCAGGGAGAAGCCGGCGGCCAGGCATGGGCCGACTCGAAATGCATGCAGTCCAGCGAGCTGGACGAGGCTCCGTGACAGCCACGGACCTAGGCGAAGCGAAGGGCGTGAAGCGCAGTAAAGGCCTCAAGCGAATGGAGGGGCGACGCGAGGCAAGAGGGGAGAATGCCACTATTCGCGAGACCTAGAACACCAGTTGGCGCAGCCAACGATGGCGTGTCACATGCCATCGACAGGCGCCTTAGGCGGGCGCGAGCGTTAGCACAACGCGAAGAAGGGAGAATGAGTTCATGAAGAGCTTTCGAAGGACTGTTGCATGGCCCTTAGTCGATTGCGCATCAGCACGGCTAATCGCGTTGCTAGCCGCAACGCGATACGAACACCCTTGTGCATGGCCGAGAGCGCGCCGGTTCTCGACGGCAAAGTCGGCTCCCGAATCGACGCCACGGCGGGCATACCTTCTGGAAAGTCTGGTCATTACGAGGAGCCTTCCGTGCTGGAGCGCAAGCTACTGAGCAGGATGCCAGAACGGGCAAGATTGTACCGCGGCTGCCTGATGTTACTTGCGGCAATTGTGTCGGAGGCTTGTCACGACGCTGAGTGGGCGTATCGACGTGACCCGTCGGTTGGAACGACGAGTGCAGGCGCATCCAATTCGATAACGTCTCCAGCGGGAAACGCCGGTGGCGGTACTGGGTCACTTGTCGGCAGTGACATGCCATTCGTAGACACGGCCAACTGGGACCTCCCGAACGAGTCCGGCGGCTCCACCGTGGATTGCTTCGTCGAGGTATTGACGAGCAGTAACGTAGAGTCGCTCGGAATTGTGCCAACTCCATTGGAAGCGAGCCGCTTCCGATTGCGAGCGGATATGAACGCCCTGGCAACCGGATACGCCGAACTATTGGCACATTTCTCGGGTCACTCTACAGTCTTAGGAGATCTCCTGAAGGACGCGCCAAACACCTGCAAGACCTTCGTCTTGCCGCCAGCAAAGACACCTAACGTCGCATTTGATTGCGTCCCAGACATTGCTTCCTGGGTTCCGTATGGTCTTACGACGACATACGACGCGGCAGCAAACGGCAAGTATCAGGGCCACTCCGCAATGGCCATTAGTTGGTACCGCGTCGCGGAAAGCCAGGGCACCGCGTTGGAGCCAAGCAAAGACACAACCGCGATTCGCGTCTCTTTTGTG